>JAPPEF010000071.1 GCA_028875335.1 Gemmatimonadota bacterium | reverse complement strand
ACGTCCAGTCCATGGTGTACGGCAACATGGGCGACGATTGCGCCACGGGCGTGGCTTTCACGCGCAACCCCTCCACCGGGGAAAAGCACCTGTACGGCGAGTTCCTCATCAACGCCCAAGGTGAAGATGTAGTCGCCGGTACCCGCACGCCTCAGCCTCTGTCCGAACTCAGCGGCCAAATGTCGCAGGTGTACAATCAGTTCCAAGCGATCTGCGACCAGCTAGAGCCGCACTACCGCGACATGCAGGATGTGGAGTTCACGGTCCAGAAGAGCAAATTGTGGATGCTGCAAACTCGCAACGGCAAGCGCACTGGGGCGGCGGCGGTCCAAATTGCCGTGGACATGGTCGCCGAGGGGTTGATCTCACAAGAGGAAGCCCTCCTGCGCGTCACTCCCGACCAGCTCGACCAGCTCCTGCACCCCACATTCGACGAAGCGAGTCCCAAAGACGTCATTGCCGAGGGGCTGCCCGCTTCACCTGGGGCGGCAACCGGCCAAGTGGTCTTCAACTCCGGAGAGGCCGAAACACAAGCGGCCGAAGGTCAGCAAGTCATCTTGGTGCGCCAAGAGACTTCGCCCGAAGACATCGGCGGCATGGATGCCGCCCAAGGCATTCTCACGGCGCGGGGGGGCGCGTCCTCTCATGCCGCCCTAGTCGCGCGCGGCATGGGCAAGTGCTGCGTCGCCGGCTGCGAGTCCATAGCAATCGACTATCACCAAGAATTGTTTACCGCCAACGGCAAGACCGTCAAAAAGGGCGACTGGATATCCATTGATGGCTCGTCCGGCCAAGTCATGTTGGGCCAAGTGCCCACTATGGAGCCGAGTTTCTCGTCGTCGTTTGACACCATGATGAGTTGGGCCGACGGCAAGCGCCGACTGGCCGTGCGCACCAACGCCGACACGCCGCACGATTCAGAAGTGGCCCGCAATTTCGGAGCCGAGGGCATCGGCCTGTGCCGCACCGAGCACATGTTCTTCGAGGGCGACCGCATCGTAGCCGTGCGCGAGATGATCCTCGCCGACGACGAGGCCGGGCGACGCCAAGCCCTAGCCAAGCTCAAGCCCATACAGCGGCTCGATTTTGAGGGCATCTTCACCGCCATGGACGGCCTGCCCGTAACCATTCGCCTGCTAGACCCACCGCTGCACGAGTTCTTGCCTCACGAGCCAGCTCAGCAACAACAGATGGCCGAGGAAATGGGCGTTCCCTTGCGCCAGATCGAGGCTAAGATCACCTCCCTGCACGAGTTCAACCCCATGCTGGGGCATCGCGGCTGTCGCTTGGGCATTACCTACCCAGAAATCTACGAGATGCAGGTCGAGGCCATTTTTGAGGCCGCTGTCAGCGTGCGCACCAAGGGCGTCAATCCCCTGCCCGAAATTATGATCCCCCTCGTGGGAACCGAGCGCGAGTTTAGCGACCTAAAAGCTATGGTTGACCGCGTCGCCGTTGCCGTCGGAGGCACTATCGAGTATCTAGTAGGCACTATGATCGAAATTCCCCGCGCCGCGCTCCTCGCCGACCAAATCGCCGAGCAAGCCGAGTTTTTCAGCTTTGGCACCAATGACCTGACCCAGCTCACCTTTGGCTATAGCCGCGACGATGCTGGCAAGTTTCTTCCCGAGTACGTAGCCCAAGGCATTCTCGCCGACGATCCGTTCCAAAGCCTCGATCAAGAGGGCACCGGCCAACTCGTGCGCCTCGGCACCGAGCGCGGCCGCAGTACTCGCAAAACCCTCAAGGTGGGCATCTGCGGCGAGCACGGCGGCGATCCAAGCTCGGTGGGCTTTTGCCACGACGTGGGCCTTGACTACGTGTCCTGTTCCCCCTACCGGGTACCCATCGCCCGCTTGGCGGCCGCCCAAGCCGCCCTTGCCGAGTGAGCTTCTGCCATGAGCCGGGTCATCGCCATATCTAATCAAAAAGGAGGAGTCGGCAAGACTACTACAGCCGTCAACTTGGCGGCCTGTCTCGCCGTGGCCGAACAAAAGACCCTGCTCATCGACATGGATCCGCAGGCCAACGCCACTTCGGGCTGTGGCTTCCAAAACAGCGAGGAAGTCGAAACGGCCAATATCTACCACGCGCTGATCGGGCAAAAGGAGACTGCCGAGGTCACCTACGACACCAAGATATCCTTCCTGTCCTTGATTCCCTCGCACATCAACCTGACGGGCGCCGAGGTCGAGATGGTCAACATGATCGCCCGCGAGCAGAAGTTGGACGGGCTGCTCGACCAAGTCCGCGACCAATACGCCTTTGTCATTCTCGACTGTCCGCCTTCTTTGGGACTGCTGACCCTCAACGCCCTAACCGCGGCCGACTCGGTGATGATACCCATTCAGTGCGAGTACTACGCGTTAGAGGGCCTTGGCCGACTGCTCAACACCGTGCGCCAAATCCAACGCCATCTCAACCCCAAGCTCCAGATCGCCGGCGTCCTGCTCACTATGTTCGACGGACGCTTGAACCTATCGCGCCAAGTATCTTCAGAGGTCAAGTCCTATTTCGGCAACAAGGTTTACAAGACCTCCATCAGCCGCAACGTGCGTCTGGCCGAGGCCCCTAGCCACGGCCAACCCATCGTACTCTACGACATCTTGTCGCAGGGATCTCAGGATTACATGAGCCTCGCAGGAGAAGTGATCGACCATGGGTAAGAAGCCGGTCCTCGGCAAGGGCATCAGCGCCCTCATCCCGGAATATGCCGAACCTAGCAGCCAAGGCGACGCCTCGCGCCAGATCATCTATCTCAACGTCGACGAGATTGAACCCAACCCCTATCAAGCTCGCACCGAGTTCGACGAGGAGAGCATCGACGAACTGATGCACTCGATCCAAGAGAAAGGCGTCATCCAGCCCATCACCGTCAACCGCATCGGCCA
>JAPPEF010000252.1 GCA_028875335.1 Gemmatimonadota bacterium | reverse complement strand
CCTCCGTCGCCACCGGAACGATTTGGCGGCCGACGCGAACGAGGAAGCGGTCCTGAGTGGTCGTTTGACGCAACAGGCCCTGGAAGGAATCGAGGTTGATGCGTCCCTTGCGCTCCAATGCTCGACGCACGGCTTGGGCAAAGCGCTCCCGTGCGTAGGGTTTGAGTAAGTAATCGACGGCGTTGATCTCAAAGGCGCGCAAAGCGAACTTGTCATAGGCGGTGGAAAAAATGATGGCGGGCATGAAGTTGAGGTGGCCCAAGACTTCGAAACCAGAGAGCCTTGGCATTTGCACATCGAGGAAGACTAGGTCGGGCCGTTCGGCGTTTATGGTTTTTACCGCGTTTTCTCCGTCGCCGCATTCAGTTAGCACTTGGATCTGCGGGAAATCGGCCAGATATTCGCGGATCAACTGGCGGGCAAGGGGTTCGTCGTCGACGATGAGAGCTCTCATTACTGCGGCTCCAAGGGCAGGGAAAAATCGATTTGGAAACCGCCATCAGCAGGCGTCTGTAATCTGAGCTGTGCCTCTTCGCCAAAGAGATGCCGCAGGCGTTCATCACTGTTTTTTAAGCCGGTCCCCAGCGCCTTTAACTCCTCCAGCGACCGACCGTTTACACCGATCCCCGTATCTCGCACGACGATCTGCAAAAATTCCTTCGCAGCCCGAATCTGGACGAGCAGCTTGCCTCCTTCCGGTGCGGGAGCGATGCCGTGCTTGAGGGCGTTTTCCACCAGGGATTGGAGGATCATTGGCGGCATGGGAGCGTCGAGGGCTTCGGAGTCAATGTCTAATTCGACGCTCAGTCGTTCAGCTAGGCGTTTTTGCTCTAACTGCACATAGGCTTGGGTAAACGCCACTTCTTCGCGCAACGGGACTAGCGGTTGTTCGGAGCTGTCGGTGGCGTAGCGCAGGAGGTCGGCTAGGCGGGCGATCATGCGACGCGCCTCCTCCGGGTCGCGGGAGACCATTGCACTGATGCCGTTGAGGGTATTAAAGAGAAAGTGGGGATTGAGTTGGGCTTTGAGAATGGCCAGTTCTTGCTCGCGGGTGAGAGCGAGCAGTTCGGCGGCCTGTCGCTCGCGCCAGCGTATCTTCTGAGCCGAACGCACGATGTGGTAAAAGGAAAACTGCACAAGGTAAACAGAGAAAAAGCCTAGCAGGGTCCATTCGCTAAAGTTGCGCATCTGCTGAGCCGCAGTCGGCCCACCCATTAAGTGGACCCACCCAGCGACTGCTTCAAAGCCGCCGACCGCATAAAGTGGGGCGATGAGCGCGTGAACGGCGATTTTCCAACCCCAGCCCATCCGATCCATCCGGCGGACCGTCAAAAGCCAGATGGGAATGCTGAGTAGGGCCAGTATCGAGTTGCTGTGAAGTTGTTGGAAAACTGCCATCGGAAAGGATATTTGCACCACCGGTGCAGCATACGCGGAGAAGGCGAGGGTGTAGAGGACCCAGCCCACGCTGGCCAAGGCGACGCCCCGCCAGGTGATCCGAGGAGGGGGTATGGTCAATTCGGCTTTCATCTATCGGCAGATTGCGAATCGCGGAAACAGGCCGGTCGGCGTCTGAGCAAGCCCTGTTTCCAGTACCAGTTGATCGTCTGCGTCAATCCTTCTTCTTGGTCCGTGTAGGTTAGACCCAACTCAGCGGTGGCGCGGCTTCCATCGGCGCGGAAACCGTGTGCGGTGAGGCGGTAGGTTTCCCACGACAGGACCGGCGGTCTGCGGGTCAGGCGCGAAAGGGCCTCGCCGCCGAGCGCGTAGGGCGCGGCCAGTGGGGCGGGAATGGTCGGCGGCGACCAGCGCCCAGCCAACCGACAGGCCAGCCGGCCGAGTTCGGTCAATTTGCCGACCGTGCCCGAGAGTATATAGCGCTCCCCGATCCGGCCATTTTCGGCCGCCAGAATATGCCCCCGAGCCGCGTCGTCGATGTACACCAAGCTCATCCAGCCGGGAAAGAGCGCGGGCACCCGACCGTTGAGCAGGTTAATGATAAAGCGCCCGGAGGGCTTGCGGTCGCCCGGACCGTAGATGGCAGCGGGCTGGACGCAGATGAGCGGCACTCCTTTTTCTACATACGCGAACGCCACCTGCTCGGCTGCGCGTTTGGCCTTTTCGTAACTTGAGAGAAAGTAGCCGCGATGAACCGTTGTCTCAGTGGCGATTTGGCCTTTGGCCTCGCCAATGCAGGCGGCGGTACTGGTATAGACGACCTTGGTGACGCCGACTGTCAACGCCGCCTCCATGGCATTGCGGGTACCCTCTGTTTCAGTTGTTAAGAGTTTGGCCTCGTCCAAGCCCCACAAGTCGTAGAGTGCTGCGGCGTGGAAGAGGGTATCGCAACCTGCGAGCGCGGCTTCGATGCTCGTGCGGATGAGGATGTCGCCGCGGACAATTTCGACGCCTAGGGCCTCTAGCGCCTCGGTCTGACTAGTGGGCCGCGCCAATACCCGGACTTGCGCGCCGCTAGCGACGAGGGCGCGGACCAAGGCCCCGCCGACAAAGCCGGTGCCGCCGGTGACCAACGCCCGCATTAGGCGGCGGCTTCGGCCCCGAGATGTTGGCGTAGAAAGACGCGCAGTGGTACGTCCTCATCCGTGGGCGAGGTGTAACCGTAGCCGCCGCTGGGCGCGTACCCTAGTAGCTGGCGGCGGATCGGATCAGAGCGCTCAAAAAGGTGTTCGACAGTCTGATCGTCGCGGGGACGGAGCCAGCGATAGGAGTAGCCGTAGAAGAGCACCTTGCGGGCGATAGCAGAGACGTTGGAACTGGCCGAGTGCCAGATCCGGCGGTCGAAGAGCACCGCACCGCCCTGCGGCACTAGCACGGGGACGGCGTTGCGGGGCAAGGAGCCGTCGTCGGGGATGTCGTACGCGTCCAGCAGATGGCTGCCGGGCACGACCCAGAAATTGGCGCGGCCTGCTTCTGAACAGTCGCTGAGGAAATAAGCCATCTTGACCGAAATACGCGGTCGGGGGCTGGACTCGATCTCGTGGTTGACGCGGTCCGAGTCTTGGTGCCAGCCCTGCATTTTGACTTGGCAGTTGCCGGGTTCGGCTGCCGGGCTGTAGGCGAGGACGGTGTGGTAAATCTGGATATTCCAGCCGAGTGTTCCCCAGATTTTGGGCAGTGCTCGGGGCCAATCGACCAAGTCTAGGTAGCGCTCGTCGCGCCAAACCATGTCGCGGACGGTCAGCCGGTCGTAGGGGCCGACGCCGCGCTTTTGGCGCTCTTCGGCGTCAATTCGGTCGGAGACTTCCACGAGTGCGTCAACCACGTCGGGAGGCAGCATCTCGTCGAAGACGAGGTAGCCGCGCTGTGCAAACTCTAGGCGCTCAGCCTCGGTCAACGCGTACTGCAAGCAAGAAGCATCCATGGAAGCCCCCATCCAAGCGGCGAGCCATTGGGCCGCGAACTACAGGTCGTACCCGACTTCGCCGTGCTCGCCCACGTCGAGCCCGCTGGTCTCGGTCTCTTCATCTACTCGCAGGCCGCTGACTAAGTCGATGACCTTGAGAATGATAAACGAGACGATAAAGGTGTAAACGGCTGCGCCGACACCGGCGAATGCTTGGATGCCGAACTGCTTGCCCATGTTGAGGCCCTCGACGGTGCCGCCCAAGGTGGTCGAGGCGAAGAAGGACACCAACAAAATCCCGACCAAGCCGCCGAAACCGTGAACCCCTACTACGTCGAGCGCATCGTCGTACCCGCAGGTGCGCTTGAGCCAAGTGGCGGCCCAATAGGCGACGACACCGGAGCACAGGCCGATGGCAAACGCGCCGAGCGGCCCCACTGTGCCCGAGGCCGGGGTAATGGCCGCTAGCCCGGCGATGGCGCCGGTGGCAAAACCGAGGGCACTGGGTTTGCCGTTTTTGATCCATTCGATAAAGATCCACGTCAGCGCCGCGACGCTGGGCGAGATTTGGGTGACTACGACCGCCATAGCTGCCTGCCCATTGGCTGCCAAGGCACTGCCGCCGTTGAAGCCGAACCACCCCACCCACAGCATGGCCGTGCCGACGAGGTTCATGGTCATGTTGTGCGGGGGCATGGGCTGCTCGGGATAGCCGGTGCGCTTGCCGACGAGGATCGCGGCTACTAACGCGGCCGCCCCGGCGGTGATGTGGACGACGATGCCGCCGGCAAAGTCAAAGACGCCCATTGCGCCGAAGTAGCCGCCCTCTCCCCAGACCATGTGGGTGATGGGCAGATAAACCAAAACGCACCACAGCCCACTGAACCACAGCACGGCCGAAAACTTCATGCGCTCGGCAAAGGCACCGACAAAAAGCCCGGGGGTGATGATGGCAAACGTCATCTGGAAGACGAAGAACAGCAATTCCGGGATGGTGCCCGAGAGGCTGTCCACGGTGACGCCGCTGAGAAAGGACTTGGACAGGTTGCCGATGAAGGGATTGCTCGCCGTAAAGGCCAAGCTATAACCGAAAATGGTCCACAAGACAGTAATCAGAGCCGCAATCCCAAAGCAGTGCATAAAGACCGAGAGCACGTTGCGCGTGCGGACCAGACCAGCGTAAAACATGGCCAAGCCGGGGATCATCATAAAGAGGACCAAGCCGGTGGAAATCAGAATCCAGGCCGTGTCGCCGGTGTCGAGCTTGTCTTGGGCGAAGGTGGCATTGGGAACGGCGAGCAAGATAAAAGCTAGCAGGGCGAGGAGGCCCCACTTTCTGCGAACCAGCATGTCGAACCCCCTTTAGGTGGGATAGGTGGAATGCGTGCAAGAGGAGGTATATAAATAAGAAAAATTGGGCCGTTGCCCAAGCGTTGATGGGAAAGTTGTCGGATTGGAACGACAAAAATGGCGGGAAAGGGAGGTTGCGGAGGGTGGTAGCGGACGCGGGGTTTAGGCGGTAGAACCGTGAACGATTTGGTCCATGACTTGGCTAGTGCGGGCGGCGCTTGCACCGGTGCTGGGACATTCGCCTCGGTCCAACAGGGCATCGACTACCGTCTGGATCAGAGGCTGCTGGACGTGTTGGGGCGGGTCGATGGCGAAGGTTTGGGTCCCAGCGTTGGTGATCAATTCGACCGGGGTGAAGGCGAAGGTGGAAAAGGCGATCCGGCCCTTGTCGCCGACGATTTCGATCCGGTCGCAGTGCTGGTCAGCGGCGAAGTTCCAGACTCCTGCGCCAAGTGCACCGGACTCGAAGGCGAAGCTGGCGGTAACGGCATCTTCGGCCTGGTAGAGCCCGGCTTGGTTGGTCGCGTGGCCCGAGGCGTGGGCGATGGGGCCGAGCAGAAAGTCGAGGAAGTCTAGCTGGTGCGAGGCTAAGTCGAAGAAGTAGCCGCCACCCGAGATTTCTGGGACGACGCGCCAGGGCAGGTCTTCGGGATCTTCTGACGCGGGTTGGCAAAGGGCGATGGAGGCGAAGCGCACTGCGCCGATGACCCCTTCCTCGACCAGCGACTGGACCTTGAGGAAAGCGGGCAGGGCGCGGCGGTAGTAGGCGACAAAAAGCGGCACCCCGGCCCGGCGGCAGGCGTCGATCATCGCCAGACACTCCTCGTGATTGCGCGCCATTGGTTTTTCGACGTAAACAGGTTTGCCGGCTCGGGCGACTTGGGCGGTGTAGTGAGCGTGGGTGTCGGGGGGCGTCGCGATATAGACCGCATCGACGTCTGGGTCGCCGATGAGTGCGTCGGCTTGGTCGTACCACTTGGGCACGCCGTGGCGCGCGGCATAATCGCGGGCTTTGTCCGCGTCTCGGCGCATGACCGCTACCAGTTCGGAATCGGGCGTCTTGTACAGAGCGGGGCCGCTCTTTACTTCTGTGACGTCGCCGCAGCCAATGATACCCCAGCGAATTGTAGTCATAAAACGTTCTCCAGACGAGCGAGTTAGGCGGCCTGTTGGACGATAGCCAGCAGGCCGTCGCCGTATTTTTCGGCTTTGGCCGGACCGATGCCGTGCGCCAGCTTGAGTTCTTCGAGGTTGGCCGGTCGCAGCAGGACGATATCGCGGAGCGTGCGGTCGCTGGCGATGACGTAGGGCGGAACCTTTTCGTCGCGGGCCAGCGTCATGCGGTGATGGCGCAGGGCATCGAAGAGGGCTTGGGCTTTTTCGTCGAAATTCCCACCGGGATCGGGTGTGTGAGGACGGACGCGCGCGGTGCGGGCTGCCGAGAGCGGAGCTGACTTCGGCGGCAGGAGCAGGCGTGCGGGCCGCTCGGCGTGAATGACTTGGCGTCCTTCCTCCGTGAGGATCACGACCGGCCGCTCACCGCCGGAAAAATCGACCCAACCGGCCGTGACCAGCCGGCGCAGAAGCTGCAAAAGCCAGCGCTCAGAATGTTCCTTGAGGATGCCAAAGGTCGGGGTCCGATCTAGGCCGTCGCGTGCAAGGCGGGCGTCCGTGGTGCCGCGCAGGAGTTTGGCCGCCATTAGGATGCCGTAGCGTCCGTGAAGGCGGGCGATTGCGCAAAGGGCTTTGCGCACGGTGGTCGTGACCTCTGTGGCATCGCCCGCCTCGGCATGGGAGAGATTACGGCAGACGTCGCAGCGGCCGCAGCCTGAGAGCGTTTCTTCCTCGTCGCCGAAGTAGCGCAGGATCGCGTCGTGGCGACAAGACCCGCCCTCGCTCCAGCGCATCAGTTCTAAAAAGAGATTCCACTTGTGCTGGACCACCGCTTGGTCGGGGGCGCGGCCATTGGCATCGCTTTCGATTAGGTGGCGGCGCAGCGGCATGTCGCCGGGAGAGACCAACAGCAGGCAGTAGGCGTCTTGGCCGTCGCGCCCGGCGCGGCCTACTTCCTGATAGTACGCTTCAATCGAGCTGGGTGGGGCCAGATGGGCGATGGCGCGCACATCGGCGCGGTCGATGCCCATGCCAAAGGCATTGGTCGCCACCACGATTTGAATTTGGTCTTGCATAAAAGCGCGCTGAACGGCGTCGCGGTCTGGCCCTGCCATGCCTGCGTGATAGGCGGCCACCCTCCAGCCGGCCCCTTGGAGGCGGGCGGCTTCTTCTTCGGTGCTCTTGCGGGTGGGGGCATAGACGATGGCGGTACCTAATCTTTGGTCGGGCGCACCGAGTGCTTCGGCCAGCAGCGCATCAATCCGCTGGCGGCGCTCGGCAGCGCTGTTGATTTCGGCGACTCGCAGCGAGAGATTGGGCCGGGCAAAGCCGCGCACTAGCTGTGGGGTGTTGCTCGGCAGCCCGAGGCGTTCGAGGATTTCGTCGCGCACCACTGGCGTGGCCGTGGCGGTGCAGGCGAGGACTCGACAGTCGGGCAGCTCGCGGACCAGTTCGCCAATCTGCAAGTACTCGGGCCGGAAGTCGTGCCCCCACTCGCTGATGCAGTGGGCCTCGTCCACGGCAATGAGCGAGCACTTGATCTGGCTCAGGAGGGCGCGGAAGCCGGAGAAGGTCAGCCGCTCGGGCGCGGCATAGACCAGCTTGTACTGGCCTTGGGCTACCCCGCGCATGCGGCGGCGCAACTCGTCGCTATCGAGGGTCGAGGATAGGTACGTGGCAGCGAGGCCGCGCCGCTGTAGTGCTTGGACTTGATCGTGCATCAGGGCGATGAGCGGCGAGACCACTAAGGCCGTGCCTGGCAGGAGGGCTGCGGGTAGCTGGTAGGTCAAGCTCTTGCCGCCGCCGGTGGGGGCGACCAAAAGCAGGCGACCGATGTCGAGCAGGGTTTCGATGGCTTCGCGTTGACCGGGCAGAAAGCGCTCAAAGCCGAGCCGGGCCAGCGCGGCGTCGAGAACGGCTGGGGGAGGCTTGAGGGAGGAGGCGTCGTTGAGAAGGAGGACGTTTTTATGCTCGGTCATTCGAAAGAATTGGATCGGCGTGGTAGCACCTTGCGGAGCAGAAAATATAAGAGTAGGGGGCGGTTTGCAAACCGCCCCCTACCCCTGCAATTGGCGTACCAGTCCAATCTTCAGAGAGGACAAGTGCGTGACGCAAAAAGCGCTGTGTAGAATTCTACACAGCGCTGTAGTGCCTGCCGGACTCGGGCGGAGCCAGCAGAGAATTCCTATGGACTTGAAGAGCTAGCCGTCAGACTGCCGCTGATCCCAAGGGCCATAGATGGCTAAGGTGGTGCCGGGATGCTGGATGTTGACGAAGAGCACTTGGCCGTCGGGCGAGAAGGTCGCGCCGGCGAATTCGGAATTGTTCATGCGGTTGTGCCCGAAGCGGTAGATCTGGCCGGCGGGCGTTACGCCGACTAGGTTGTTTTCCCCGCTGCCGTCTTCGCAGACGATCAAGTCGCCAAAAGGCGAGACCGTGAGGTTGTCGGCGTTGTCGACTAGGTCGCCGTCGTTCGGCTCGACAAAGAGTTCGAGTGTCCCTGGAGCCTTGCTCTCATCGGCCGTGCCCTCGTGCGGGCTGGGATGGTAGCGGAAGATCTGGCCTTTCTTTTTGCGGCCGCCGCTGGTGCAGACAAAGTAAATCGCGTCGCGGCCGTACCACATGCCCTCGCCGCGGGCAAAGCGGGCGCAGCCCTTGCCCTCAAAGCCCTGAATGCGCAAGTCGTTGTCTGGCGATTCGACGTTTTCTATATCGACCCAGCGCACGGCAAGCGGCTCGCCTGGGGGCACCAGCGCTTTGTCCCAGTTGCGGGTGTCCAAGCCGGGATGGTCGATTACGGCTAAGGCTTGCAGCCGCCCAGCTATTAGTTTGCCCGGTGCGTCGGGGATGTAGCGGTAGATCAAGCTGTCGCCGGTATCTTCGGTCTGATAGACGATTCCCGAGCGGGGATCTACGGCGACGGCCTCGTGCACAAAGCGCCCCATGGCCTTGAGCGGCACTGGCGTGGCGCGGCCGATTTCTGTGGTAGCGGGAACCTCGAAGTTGTAGCCGTGGTCTTTTTCGATCGGCCCTTCGATTCGCTGGGCCGTCTCTTCGCAGCTAATCCAGCTATGCCACGGGGTCGGCCCGCCGGCGCAGTTGCGCACCGTGCCGGCCAAGCTGAGAAATTTCCGCTCCACTGCGCCGGTTTGCGCGTTGTAAACGATGTTCGTGGTGCCGCCCAAGGACGGCATCTCGCCTTGGCCCCAGTCGTACAGATCTTCTTTAGGCAGTTTGCTCAGATTCTCGTTGTCGTCGCCGAAGGCACCGGCTTCTTTCGACCCGGGGCTCAGCTCTTGGTTGCACACTAAAACGACGCGGCCCTCTGGCCCGGGGAAGGCAGCCATCCCGTCGGCTGCGCCCGGCAAGCGCAGGCCATCGTCCATGAGTTCGCCGGCGCGTGCGAGAACCCGATAGCTAAATCCCTCGGGCAGGTCGAGGATACCCCCGGGGTCGGGCACGAGCGGCCCAAAGCTGTTTTCGGGCGCGAGCGCTGGAGCGCCCCACGCGAGGTGGCGATGGAGGCCGGCAAAGCCAATGGAAACGGCTGCCGCGCTTTTGAGGAATTGGCGTCTAGAAACAGGCATGGGATTGTCTCCTATAGCTAAGAGGCATGAGAGCGGCTCGAAGGGGACTTGTACAAAAATACCAAGAGAAACATCTCATGGTCAAATGCGGACTTTCTCAGCGCACGACCTTTGTCCATAGATAGCAATCCTACATCATGTACGAGGTGATCCGCAGATGGACGCAGATAGACGCAGAATCGGATGGACAAGACGATCCACCGCTCGAATTGCTATACTAAAATGATGCGATTCCAAAAACCCGAGTGGCACGACGAGTTGCCCTCGACTAATACGACCTTGGTCGAGTGGCTGCGCGAGGGTCGGGACCTGCCCGACGGCTTCGTGCTGGCCGCTCGTTCCCAGACCGCTGGTCGGGGCCGTTACGAGCGGCAGTGGCTCGCTCGGCCCGGCCGCAACTTGACCTTTTCCGCGCTCTTGCAGACCGCTGCGTCGCCGTTGCAGTTCCTGTCGCTGCCGCAGGCCGCGGCCTTGGGCGTGGTGGCCTATTTGGAGGAAAATGGCTTGGCGGCGCAGACCAAGTGGCCCAACGATGTGCTAGTGGGCGGTCGCAAAATCTGCGGCATTTTGGCCGAGCGCTGCAATGGGGTCGTCCTCGGAATCGGCCTCAACGTCAACATGGATGCCGACGAGGCGGCGGCCATCGGCCAGCCCGCTACCTCGCTGCGGATTGAGACGGGGGTTGAGCGAGATGTAGAAAGGGCATTAGACGAGTTGCTGGCGCATTTGCAGGTGTGGGTCGGGCGCTGGGAAAAAGGCGGCTTTGCTGCGCTGAGTGCGGCGTGGGAGTCTCACTGCGCCAACTTGGGCCAGTACATCGCAGTCGGCGAGTACACGGGCGTGGTGCTGGGCTTTGGCTCAGCCGGGCAACTGCTGCTGCGCGAGGACGACGGGACGCGACGCGAGGTGTGGACCGGGGATGTGGCTTAGCCTATGCGCGCCAGTACCTGTCCGTCGGCCACCTGATCCCCGGCATGGACCAAAATATCGGCGACCGTGCCAGCGACGGGAGCCGTTACCGGCATTTCCATTTTCATGGCTTCGAGCACTATGATTCCGTCGCCCGCCTCTACGTGGTCGCCAGGTTGGACGAGGTGGCGGATTACTTTCCCGGGCATCTGGGCTTGCACCGGCGTGCCATCGCCGGCCTTGGGTGCCGGTGAGGAGGGAGTCGCCGCATCTGTCGATTGCTCCTGCTCCAAGCTGACTTGGAAGCGGCGGCCATCCACGGTGGCCGTGTCGCCGTCAATGGCCACGGCATAGCGACGGCCATCGACGGTGATCGCATAGTGCGCCGGACCGTCGGTCGGGGCCTCCTTCTCTTGCTCTTTTTCCACTTTGCGCACGCCGATCTCGCCTTCTCCCTTGAGGAAGGCGAGGCCCTTGTCTTGGCAGGCGGCGACAATAAAAATGTTTTCGTCCGTCTCTTCAAGGCCGGCTTCCCGCAGTTGTTTGCGGGCGGGTTCGACGCCCTTATTCGGGTCGGCGTCGTTGCGTTCGAGCGGCTTTTGGGTCGTTGGCTCTAGCTCAAGCTGTTGGGAGGCAATCTCGACGACCGAGGGATCGGGCGCGACCGGCGTTTTGCCGAAGTAGCCCAAGACCATTTGGCCGTAGGGTGCGGCGATCCGCTCCCACGGGCCGAACATGACGTTGTTGAAAGCCTGCTGAAAGTAAAATTGCGAGACCGGCGTCACCGAGGTGCCGAACCCGCCCTTTTCGACGACCTCGCGCATGGCCTTGATCATATCCGGGTACTTGTCCATGATGCCGTTGTCGCGCAGCATCTGGGTGTTGGCCGTCAGTGCGCCGCCGGGCATGGGGCTCCAGGGAATCATCGGCTCCACGGCCACGGCTTCGGGCGGCAGGAAGTAGTCGGCCATGCACTCCTTGAAGATTTCCTCGGCGTCGCGGATTTTGTCGATATCGAGGTCGAGGTCGTAGTCGGAGCCGCGCAGCGCGTGCCACATGACGATGATGTCGGGCTGGCAGGTGCCGCCAGAGCAGGGAGCCATGGACAGGTCGATGGCGTCGGCCCCAGCGTCGAGGGCGGCCATGTTGGCACTGACGCCAATGCCGGCTGTTTCGTGCGTGTGGAAGTGGATGAAGGTGTCCTCGGGCAGCATGAGGCGCGCCTCGGAGATCGTTTCATAGACTTTGGCGGGCACGGCCGTGCCCGAGGCATCCTTGAAGCAGACCGCGTCGTACGGGATGCCGGCGTCTAGTATCTGGCGCAAGGTCTTGGTGTAGAAGGCCGCGTCGTGGGCACCGGCGCAGCCTGGAGGCAGTTCCATCAGCGTGACACAGACTTGGTGTTTGAGCCCGGCATCCACAATGCACTGCCCCGAGTATATGAGGTTATCGACGTCGTTGAGCGCGTCGAAATTGCGGATGGTGGTGATGCCGTGCTTTTTGAAGAGATCGGCGTGGAGCTTGACGATGTCGCTCGGCTGCGATTCGAGGCCGACCACATTGACTCCCCGCGCCAAGGTCTGGAGGTTGGCGTCCGGGCCGACTGTGGCGCGAAAGGCGTCCATTGCAGCAAAGGCGTCCTCGCCGCAGTAGAAGTAAAACGACTGGAAGCAGGCACCGCCGCCGGCCTCGAAGTAGTCGATACCAGCTTCCTTGGCCGCGGCGACGGCGGGCAGAAAATCGGCCGTGAAAACGCGCGCGCCATAGACCGACTGGAAGCCGTCGCGGAAGGCGGTGCACATGAAGCGAACTTTTTTCTTATTCACGATCGCATCCTCGTTGTCTATCCCACCAACACGGACCACAAGACGCCGGCACCTACCGCCGAGCCGATGACCCCGGCGACATTGGGTGCCATCGCGTGCATCAGCAGATAGTTATTGGGGTCTTCGCGCTGGCCCATCATCTGCACCACGCGGGCCGAGTCGGGCACGGCCGAGACCCCGGCCGCGCCGACGAGGGGGTTGATTTTGTCTTTGGTGAAGAGGTTCAACAATTTGGCAAAAAGCACGCCGCTGGCCGTGGCGACTGCAAAAGACAAGGCACCGAGGCTGAAGATGAGTACCGACTGCGGCGTGAGAAAGGTTTGGGCTTGGGTCGAGCAGCCGACCGAGAACCCGAGGAGGATGGTGACGATATCGACCATCGAGGTGCGGGCGGTCTGGGCCAAGCGCTCGGTGACGCCGCTTTCCTTGAGCAGATTGCCGAAGAACAGCATGCCGAGCAGCCCGATCGCGCCCGGGGCGAGGAGCGCGCAGATGAGGAAAGCGACAATGGGAAAGATGATCTTTTCGCGCTGCGAGACCTCGCGCGGGGGCTTCATGCGAATCAGCCGCTCCTTGCGGGTGGTCAAGAGCTTCATCACCGGCGGCTGAATTACTGGTACCAAGGCCATGTAGGAATACGCGGCAATGGCAATGGCCCCGAGCAGGTGAGGAGCTAGCTTGGCTGCGAGGAAGATCGCCGTTGGCCCGTCGGCCCCGCCGATAATGCCGATGGCCCCGGACTCGGCCGGAGTGAAGCCTAGGTAGAGTGCGCCGATCAAGGTCAGGAAAATGCCCGTCTGCGCCGCGGCCCCCAACAGGACCAGCCGGGGACTGGAGAGCATGATCGAGAAGTCGGTCATCGCGCCGATGCCGAGAAAAATCAGCGGCGGGAAGATTCCTTGACTGACGCCGAAGTAGATGTAGTAGAGCACACTGCCTTGGTCGTACACGCCAATGGCCATACTGGAAATAGACGGGAGATTGCCCACGATGCAGCCGAAGCCAATCGGCAACAGCAGCAGCGGCTCGTAGTCTTTGCGGATGGCTAGAGAAATGAAGATCGCGCCGATAGCGATCATCAGCAGATTGCCGCCCGACATGTTGGCCACGGCCGTGGTGGAGAGGAATTCGAGGAGAATATCCATGGCCGTTTAGTCGTTTTGGCGGCGCGCGTGCAGGGCGAAGCCTATGGCCGCGGCAATGGCGGGTGCGTCGTTTTCTCTGCTATGACTCTGCGTGTGCAGTTGGGCTGGGGGAATATAGGGGTGGATCGCGGCGAGGATCCTCGGCAAGACAGCGATAAAAACGCTGACCAATACTAGGGCAGTGAAGACGATGCTCATGCCCACGAAGGCTAGGTCTAATCCCTGTGCGAGTGGGCTGTCGAGTGCAAGTTGATCCATAGTCTAAGTGGCTGTGTAGAAAGTGAAATACATTAAGGTAGGGCGGCGAGCCGATAAGTCAAAAGGCGTTAGAAGGTCGGCCCGGACTGTTCGACGAGGTGCTTCAGATAGAGGCAGTACGCATTGTCGTCGGAGTAATTGGCGATGCGGAGGAGCTGTTCCTCGCCAATGTAGCCCTTGCGGTACGCTATTTCCTCGACGCAGCCCACTTTGAGCCCCTGCCGGTGCTCGATGGTTTGGACGAAGTTGTTGGCCTCTAGGAGGCTCTCGTGCGTGCCGGTGTCGAACCAGGCAAAGCCCCGCCCCAATACCTCGACTTTGAGCTGTTTTCGATGGAGATACTCGTTGTTGACATCGGTAATCTCCAGTTCGCCGCGAGCCGAGGGTTTGAGGCTGCGGACGATGTCAACGACTTCCCCGTCGTAAAAATAAAGGCCGATGACCGCGTAGTTGGACTTGGGGTTTTGCGGCTTCTCTTCAATGCTGATGGCATTGCCCCCGTCGTCGAATTCGACGACTCCGTAGCTCGTGGGATCGCTCACGTAGTAAGCGAAGGCCGATCCCCCCTCCCGTAGTTGGCTGGCGCGGTGTAGGATCGCAGTCAGGCCATGCCCGTAGAGGAAGTTGTCGCCGAATATCAAGGCACAAGGGTCGTGACCGGCGAAATCGGCCCCCACGACAAAGGCGTGGGCCACGCCCTCGGGCCGGTCTTGGACCGCATATTCAATGCTCAGCCCCAACCGCCCGCCGTCGCCGAAGAGCTGGCGGTAGAGATTGGTGTGCTCCGGGCTGGAGATAATGAGAATCTCGCGGATATCGGCCAGCATCAGCACCGAGAGCGGGTAGTAGATCATCGGCTTGTCGAAAATCGGCAGGATCTGCTTGGAGACCGATACGGTCAGGGGGTAAAGGCGCGTGCCTTGACCGCCGGCGAGGATGATGCCCTTCATGGATCTACTCAATGCCCTTTTTTTGCGGTCCTTGGGGACGGGGCCTCTGTGGCCAGACGATCTGCCGCCGCTCGGGCGTCAGGCGCGCCAACAGCTCGTCCGAGGGGTGGTAGCCGTGGCGGAAGTTGCCCCAGGAGGGTCCGTAGCGATAGACGAAGATCCGGCGCGTGCCCTCGTTTTTGCGCCGGGCCGAGCCGTGCGAAAGGCCATCGACAAAGAGCAAGGCGTCGCCCTTGGCCATGTAGCACTCGACCGCGCCGGTGATGCCCTCGACAGTAGCGCCTTCGGGCTTCATGCGATGCCGGTCTAGGTCGGGATGCGTGAAGTTGGATTTGTGGCTGCCGGGAATCAGCATGGTGCCGCCGTCGCCCGGACCGATGTCCGTGAGCGCGACGAGGATGTTGATTTGGCCGCACATATAGCGTCCGTTGTGGTAGCGAAATTGGTTGCGCATGATGGGCGGGTAGCCGCCGGAGTGCAGGCCGATGGCCTCCCCGGGCTGGCGGAAGTTGGCAAAGTTTTCGTCGATGAAGAGCGGCCCGTGTGCGTAGTCGAACGTGCCCTCGCCGCCGACGAAGTGCTTCACTTTCTCGATCCAAGCGGGATGGTCGATCATTCGCTCAAAAGGCTCGCCCGCCTCGTAGATTTGCTGCAAGTTGAGACCGTCAATCGTGCCATAGGTATGGGCGTGAACGTGGCCGTACCAGTCGCCCGGCTCTAGCGGTGGGATGGAGTCGAGGCAATCGTTGAGATCTTTGACCTCATCAGCGGTAAGCACCTCTTCTAAGTGCAGGTAGCCGCGTAGGTCGAAGAGATAATTTTCGAGGTCGGTGACCATAAGTCCTCAGCGCTGGACGGGATCGCCCCAAGAGCCTTCGATATAAGGGAAGCGCGCCTCGAGGTCGTCGGCCAATTCGACGCCGAAGCCCGGGGCGGCGGGCAGGACCAAGTGGCCGTCTTCGATCAGCGGTTTCTCGCGCAGAATTTCCCACTGTAGCGGCCCCTGTTTCATATTTAGCTCGACTAGGCGCGGATCGGGCAGTGCCGCGACCATGTGGGCGTTGGCCATGGTCATCAGGCCGTTGTGCCAGTTGTGCGGGATCAGGGGTATGCCGCCATAGTCGAAGTGGGCTTTGTGGCCGACCTCCATGCAGAGGTCGATACCGCAGACGCCGGCGTCGGGCTGGACGATGCCGAAGCCCCCCACCGCCATAAAAGGCTCAAACTGCGCCCACGTGGTGAACGGCTCGCCGCCGGTAATGGGGATGGAGACGGCGTCGTTGAGCCGGGCGTAGTCCTCGGGTACGCGTTCGACCGGCTCCTCAAACCAGGCCCAGCTCATTTCGTCGAGCGCCTCGGCAATGGGCAGCGCCTCCTCCATCGAGAGGCGGCAATTGCCGTCGAGGGCCAGGTCCATGCGCGCACCCACGGCCTCGTGGATCTGGCGCGCTATTTTTAGAAAGCAATCGACGGTGACGCCCGACCAAGCCCAGTGGGTGCCTATGCGCATCTTGTAGGCGGTGAAACCCTCTTCGGCGTAGCCGATTGCCTCTTCGACGACGGATTCAGGGTGGTCGTCCCAGTCGTAGCGCACGCCCGAGGAAGCGTAGAGGCGGAGACGGCGCAGGGGTTTCTGTCCTGCCGCACAGAGCAGGTCGGCGGTGGGTTTGCCAGCGATCTTGCCGCGCAAATCCCACAGCGCGCAGTTGAGGCCGGCGTTGGCGATGTCGTTGGCGCGCTCTGCTTTGTTGTGCGGCGTCAGATCTTCGTCGCGGGGGTCGCGGCCTATGAGACTGGGCTTGAGTTCGTCGATGCGAGCGGCAATTGTGGGCGGCACGCCGTACGCGCAAGGCTCGGCGATGCCCTGCAAGCCTTCGTCGGTTTCGATGATGCAGATTGAGCAGTCGGCCTTGGGCACGTGGAAGGTGGCGCTGTACCACTGAAGTTCAGGCTCGTGGGCGCGCGCGAGCGAAAGTGTGCGGATGTCGGTGATTTTCATCGGGAACCTATTCAATCATGTGTTTAAAGTCTATCTCCTCACGGGCCTGTATTAAACGGCCACTTACTTTTCGCGTCAACACTGCCCGGCGAGCCTTCCCTTGTCGCCCGCAGAGTGCTCCCGTATTTTGAGGCCGCTTCCCAACGAGGAGAAACCAATGATCGAACATCCCTATCAGAATTTGCGCGGAGGCCGCTGGCTAGTCGGCAACCTGCACACGCACACCACGGCCAGCGACGGCGAGCGCGATCACCAAGCGGTAATTGACGATTACGCGGGCCGCGGCTACGGCTTTTTGGCGATCACCGATCACGACATCTATACGTCCTTGGAAGACTACGAGCAATACGATGCACAAGGGATGATCCTAGTTCCGGGCAATGAAATCTCAGCCAACGGTCCGCACGTTTTGCACGTAGGGGACGCAGCGTGGGTCGCGCCGCATGCGGACCGACAGCAGGTAATTGACGAGGTCAACGAATCGGGTGGGGGTTTTGCCCTGTTCAACCATCCCAATTGGCACGGCAATTTCAACCACTGTCCGCAGGAGCTTTTGCAGGCCTGCGAGGGCTACGTGGGCTTGGAGATCTACAACGGCGTGATCTCGGAGGGCAGCCCCTACGCGACGAATCGCTGGGACATGCTGCTGAGCGCGGGCAGACGCCTGTGGGGGTTTGCCAACGACGACAGCCACGCGGCGAAAGGCGATGTGGGGTTGGGGTGGAATGTGGCCTATGTGGAGGAGGAGACCGCCAGCGGCGTGGTGGAAGCCCTGAGCGCTGGTCGGTTTTACGCCTCGACCGGAGTTGAGATCAACCAGATCCAAGTCGAGGGAAATAGGATTTGGATTGAGACGGAGAATGCGGCGCGGATCGTGGCCTTGCGCGCTGGCGCAAAGCGGATAGCCGTGGCCGATGGGCGGGAAATTGAGGTGGAAATGCCGGCGCGGGCGGGATACGTGCGCTTTGAGTGCTGGGGCGCAGGAGAGGCGTTTGCTTGGACGCAGCCGTTTTTTTGTCAGGAGAGCGGATAACATGAGTGATATGATCGTCGTTCATCCAGATTTTGACGGAGTTTGGCCCTTTGCCGCCGACCACTTCCGCTCCCTGTGGCCCGAAGCGGGCTTTGTGCGTCTGGCGCACGGAGACGAGCGGCCCCTGGGCGAGGTGGTCGAAGACCCGAGCCAAGTGACGCGGTTGGCTACGCTAGGGGTGCCGGTGAGTCTGACGTGTCTGCGACTTTTTACGGCCTTACAGGAAGCGACCTTTCAGGGGTCTTATGGCCGGCGGTTAGGTGAGGGCTGTGGCGAGTATCTGGCCGAGGCTGGCGTTGCGGTGTACGACCATCCGAGCGAGGGGTTTTGGTCGCAGACTGTGGCGGAATTTGGCTTGGCCTTGACGCTGTGCGGGCTGCGGCGGATTCCGCAGTTGCACCGCGAGATCATCCAGAACCAAGCGCCTTGGGACTACGAGCCGCCCGGGGGTCAGGGCCAGCCCGGCGCGCGCGGGCACCAGTTTGGCGACGACCCGGCCTTTGCCAGCGGCACGCTGTGTGGCAAGCGAGTGCGGATCGTAGGAGCCGGCAATATTTCCAGTCGCTACGCCAGCTTCGCGTCGATGCTGGGAGCCGATGTGGCGGCTTGGGACCCGTTTGCCACGGAGCCGTGCTTTCACCGGGCCGGGTCGCGCCGCGAGTACCATCTAGATCAGCTAGTCACCGATGCCGAAGTGTTCGCGCCCATGGTGCCGCTGACGGAATCGACGCGCGGCTTGGTCGAGGCTAGGCACATTGACGCGCTGCCCAAGGGCTGTCTGGTGGTGCTGGTGACTAGAGCCAAAATCTGCGATACGGACGCGATCCGGCGGCGGGTGATGGCCGATGAACTGAGCCTGGCGGCGGACGTGTGGGACCAAGAGCCGCTGCCTTTAGACGATCCGCTGTTAGGGCGGCACAACGTGGTGCATACGCCGCACAACGCCGGGCGCACGATAGACGCGAACAAGGCGTGGGCAGAGAAGTTGGCCGTGCAGTTTATGCCGCGTTGATTGCTCGCATTCAGTGCTGGGTTTATACTTTTACAGTTTTTTATTCAACTGAAAATACCTAACTGACGTTATGCATCGGCGTCGGACCGGTAGGTGTAAGGGCGTCCCTTGTGGACGCCTACGCTACCCGGTGCATTCAGCCAGCGGGATCTGAAAAGGGCACCCACAAGGGGTGCCCCTACAATGCGTATCAGAATATCTAAGTGGGAGTGTTATACATGCGGGGGATCGAAGCGGCGCAAACGGGACAACAGCAGCGCAACAAAGAGCTGTTGGGCGGAGTGCGCTACCTAGGCGAGAAGGTGCATTCCGCGGTCTTGCCGCTCACCGTGGATATCGGCAAACAACAAGCGCTGCACCAAGAGCAAATCGACGCCCTAGAGGGCTTGCAGATCGAAGCAGCCGCGATCGCGATCCGCTCGCTGGCCTCGCTGGCCGAAATCGGCGAGTTGGACCACCTCGGCGGCGGTCTAGAGCTGATTCCGTCGCTCTTGTTGACCTTGGCGATTACCGACTACGAACGCATCGAATACACTATCGAACACGCCCACACCTCCGTGGGTTACTACGCGGCACTGGCGGCACTGGGTTTTATCGATGAGGAGATCGTCGTCGAGGGTTTTCGCCGCGGGCTCGACGCTCCCGGGCACGTGTCTTGGCTGCCGGGCGGGACTCAACTCAACGGCGGGCGCTTGGGGGTGATGATTCCGGTGGCCGTGGGCCAAGCTCTCGGCAAGCGGGCCAAGATCGGCGAGGGCGGCTGGGTCATCTGCCACTGTGGCGACGCGGGCTACATTTCGGGCCAAGCGCTCAATGGCTTCAACGGTGCCGCCGTCCATGGAGCGCCGATCACCTTTGTCATGCACCGCAACGGCATCCAGCTTTCGGGCGCGACCGAGGGCATTATGGACAAGGATCCACGTCCGATTGTCGCGGCGATGGGCGTGGAAGTCATCGAGATCGAGACCTTGCACGACGCTGCGGTGCTTTACGAAACCTATGTCGAAGGCTACAAACTGGCGCAGCAGGGTCGGCCGACGCTGATCTATCCCACGGGAACGCACGAGCAACTCGGCGACTTTGGCGAGCGCTTGGGCATTGGTTTCGAGGTCGCAGCGTTTGCCGCCGAGCACGGCGTAGAGCTAAGTACACGAATCTGGGTCCCCGGCTCGCTGATGAGCTACCGCGACGTAGTGCCGATGCTCGAGTGCCTCTTCTTGGTCAACAAGCTCCCCGGCGGCGAAGGGCATCACGATGGCCACATGAAGGGCCGCGACGCCGCGCAAGTGCTGAGCAACCCCATGTTCCAAAAAACAGCGGCCGCGGACCAATCCCTAGCGATGCTGCGCCAAGACGAGAAGCGCCAAGTCGAGACCCGAGCCAGACCTGCTCCCGGCAGCCGCAATTTGGTTCTGCCCGAGGATGTGCGGGAAAAGGTCAGCTTGCCCGCGGTGGGCGAGCGCGAAAGCCCGCGCGCTGGGTCTGAGGCTGCATACGCAGCGGTGGCCGCGCATTTTCCCGACGATGTCTTCGTCGTTAGCTGCGACCTCGATCCTTCGACCAAGCTGGCGAAGGCGCGCGGGTTCTTGGCCGCTGATCACCAGTTCGAGATGAGTATTGAGGAGCAAGCCGCTTGTCTGATCACCGATGGGTTGGCGATGAGCGCGCCGGGACCGCAGCTCAATGTGGTATCGACGTTTGCCGCCTTTTACGAGGGCATTGCCCGCGAGGGCTTTGACGTCTGGCGCTATCAGCGCAACCTCACCGGCGTCAACGAGGGCCTCAACGTCGCCTTCCACGTCTCGCACGTGGGGGCCTGCACCGGGCGCGATCACTTTTCGGGTTGGGGCCTGGAGTGGATCAACGTCGGTTTGAGCTATTTGCCCTATCTGCACCGCTTCTACGGGCCAGCCGATGCGCGGGCGGCGTTTTTGGCGGTCTGCGATATGGCGGCGCACTACGGAGGGCACATCATCGGCATCCCGCGCGACTCCCTGCCCATCCTCGAAAAGCAAGATGGCTCGGGGCCGCTGTGGGAGCCGGGCGACGCTTGGGAGCCGATGACAGCTTATCGCACTTACGCAGGAGCCGAGCGGGCGATATTGGCTTTTGGCGCGCCGGCTTTTCTCGCTGGTGAAGCGGCTGAAAAGCTCGAAGGGGGGGTGGATGTGCATATAATCAACGGTCTGCCGCTGCCTGCCGATACTCTCGAAAACCTCGTACGCCGCTATCCCAAGGGCGTGGTAACTATAGAAGATGGCCTGATCGGCGCAGCCAATGTCGGCGTGCGGGGTTTCGCCGGGTTGGTGGCGGGCGTCGCCATCGACTTGGGCATTTCAGCGGCGCACATCGGCATTACCGATCCGACGACAGCCCCCTCAGAAGGCCATCTAGAAACGTGGGCACACTTTGGCATTAGGACCGAGGCGCTCGTCGCAGCCGTGAAAGGGCTGTAGCGGAAATCGACAAACACACCAAGCATAAAGGCATAAAATTATGAAGCGGAGCGCACTATTAATCATCGCACTTTGGGCTTTCGGTTGTGGAACCGGCGGCCAAGATGGGGAAACAAGCAAGGAGATCTTAATGGATCCTACAGGCGAGGCCCTGAACGAGCAGGCACCCGACGAATTCTCAGTACGCTTGGAGACTAGCGCTGGCCCGGTGGTCATCCAAGTGACGCGCGATTGGTCACCGCACGGTGCCGACCGCTTCTACAACTTGGTCCGCAATGGTTTCTACGACGAGCAGCGCTTCTTCCGCGTGGTACCTAACTTTGTGGTGCAGTGGGGCCTGAGCGGCGATCCAAAGCTGAACATGGCCTGGCGTCAGGCCAATATCCTCGACGACCCCGTCAAGCAGGTCAATACGCGCGGACGGATCACGTACGCCAAAACTAACCAGCCCAATACGCGCACGACCCAACTCTTTATCAACTTGGGGGACAACTCCAAACTCGACGGCATGGGGTTTGCGCCCTTCGGTGAGGTCGTAGAAGGCATGGAGGTGGTCGATGCGATCAATGCCGAGTACGGCGAGCAGCCTTCCCAAGGGCAGATCGCCATGAACGGCAATGCCTATCTCGCAGAAAACTTTCCCAACCTAGACTATATCATCAAGGCCGAGATCATCGAGTAAATTGGCCGCTGAAATCCGCAATGAGGCCGTCGGGCTAAAGGCCGGTACCCTAGCCGTTGTAACCGCCGTGCTGTGGGGCGGCAATCCGGTGGCGATCAAGGTGGGTCTCGATGGGGTGCCGCCGGCGGCGATGGCGGGCTTGCGCTTCGCACTAGGTGCTCTGACCGTATGGGTCGGAGCACTTTTTGCTGGTATTCAGTTGCGCATACCCTCCAGCGAATGGAAGGGGCTGGGCGGCTTGGCGCTGCTATTTGCGCTGCAAATATGGCTTTTGAATGCGGGCACTCAATACACCACGGCTAGCCGCTCGGGGGTGGTGGTCAATATCTACCCCTTCTTCACGGCATTCTTCGCGCACTTGCTCGTCGGCGACCGCTTGGGCTTGGGGCAGTGGTTTGGCTTGCTTATTTCGTTTGCCGGCGTGGTGTTGCTGTTTTGGGAGTCGCTGGCGCTGGCCGAGACGCAGTACTTGCTCGGAGACGCGATGGTGGCTGCGAGCGGCTTGTTGTTGGGCTTGCGACAGGTGGTGATCAAGCGGCTGGTGCAGGGGCTCAACCCCTATCAGGTTCTGTTTTGGCAGGCCATGCTGAGCCTGCCGTTGTTTGCCGCTTGGAGCGCGTTCTTAGAATCCGAGGCCGAGTACGTCCTGACCGGACCGGTCATAGCTGGCGTGCTCTACCAAGGCATCGTCGTCGCCGGGCTGTGTTTTATCATCTTAGTCTTTCTGCTCCAACATCACTCACCGGGGCGATTGGGAGGCTTCGGCTTCGCTACGCCGGTGGTGGGCGTGCTGTTGAGTGCCGCGCTCTTGGACGAGGCCATATCGCCCTATCTGCTGGCCAGCATGGGATTGGTGGCTGTGGGCATTGTGATTGCCAACTGGGTCGAGCGAGAGTAGGGCAACCCTACAAGTCAACGGGAATCCAATATGCAGTTCACAATCGATGTGCAT
Source organism: Gemmatimonadota bacterium (assembly GCA_028875335.1). The sequence goes on along the minus strand of JAPPEF010000252.1, from coordinate 5,271 downwards.
TTGCACTCGCGTTTTGCGCGAGCGACGAGCCGCGAGCTCAACCCTTCCAACTTGCACAAGTGGTCGGCGCTCAAGGGCGTTGACGTAGTTGGAACGGGCGACTATACGCATCCGGAATGGTTCGCCGAGCTATCTGAGCAACTTGAACCGGCCGAAGAGGGTCTGTATCAGCTCGAACCCGGTCGTCGCGCCGCCGTGGAACAAGAACTGCCCGAGCGCTGTCGCCGCGCTGTGCGCTTCATGCTTTCGGTGGAAATCAGCACCATTTACAAGAAGGGCGACAAAACTCGCAAGATCCACCACGTCGTCATCCTGCCCTCCCTCGAATCCGTCGCCCGACTCAATCGCCGCCTCGGTGCCATTGGTAACTTGCAGTCCGACGGTCGGCCCATCTTGGGGCTAGACAGCCGCGACCTTTTAGAAATCTGTCTCGAAGCCGACGAGAAGGTGCTCTTCATCCCGGCCCATATATGGACGCCGCACTTTGCCGCGTTGGGGGCTTCGTCGGGCTTTGACTCGTTGGAGGAATGTTACGAGGATTTGCTGCCGCACATCTTCGCGGTAGAGACCGGCCTGTCCTCGGACCCGCCGATGAACTGGCGGCTATCGGCCCTCGACCGCTATGCGATCGTATCCAATTCCGACGCCCACTCGCCGCAAAAGCTGGCCCGCGAAGCCACTTGCTTTGACACGGAGTGCTCGTATCCGGGCATCTACGCTGCGCTCAAAGACCGCGACCCAGCGCGCTTTTTGGGCACCTTGGAGTTCTACCCCGAAGAAGGCAAGTACCACTACGACGGCCACCGCAAGTGCGCGGTGTGCTACAAACCGGCGCAAACGCTGGCCGCCGAGGGGATCTGCCCGGTGTGCGGACGCAAGCTGACGGTGGGGGTTTTGCACCGGGTGGAGAAGCTGGCTGATCGTCCGGAGGGATTTCGACCGGAGGTTGCCCCGTCCTATGAGTACTTGATTCCGCTCGATGAAGTGATCGGCGCAGCGGTTGGCGTTGGCCCGAAGAGCAAGAAAGTCCGCGCTGTGTACGACCGGCTTCTGGTCGAAGTAGGTACAGAACTCGAAGTATTGCGCCGCGCCGGACTCGAAGCGATTGAAAGTTGCGTCGGGCCGTTGGTGGCTGAGGGCGTGCGCCGGATGCGCTGCGGCGAGGTGGACATTTACCCCGGCCACGATGGGGAGTACGGCGTAATCAGCGTGTTTAGCGAGGAGGAGCGTTCGCGTTTGAAAGGGCAGGGTGCGCTGTTCGACTTGGGACCAGCGGTCGCGAAGACGGCTGAGGAAGTCCACGTTTCAGCGGTGCCGTCGCCAAGGCCCGATAGTACCACAGAAGCGGAGCAGGACGGGGACACGCCCGACGCCGCACAGCGGCAAATCGAAGAGGCCGAAGGAGGGCCTTTAGTGGTCGTGGCCGGTCCAGGGTCGGGCAAGACCCGGGTACTGACGCGGCGCATTGCGCGGCTGGTCGCAAGCGGCGTGGACCCGGGTCGGATCATGGCTATTACCTTTACCCGGCGGGCGGCTGGACAAATGCGGCAGCGGTTGAGCGCATTGTTGGACGGTGGGCTGGGTGCGATGCAGGTGGGGACCTTTCACCGCTTGGCGTTGTCGCTCTTGCGGGAGTTGGGCTGCGAGCCTTCGGCTGAGCTCAGGCCAAAGCCAAAGCTGGTGCTCGACGAGGTTGAAGCGCGTCGGTTGCTGGAAGGGGCGTTGGCAGATGCTGGATTATCGGGGTCAGTTACCGCCGCCAGCCAAGCCATCTCGCTGGCTAAAGCCGCCGCGCAGGGGCCGGATGAGATAGCCGAGGAGTGGCGACCGCATTACGACGCCTATCAGGCGGCCCTCCATGCGCACGGAGCCTGTGACTACGACGACATTCTCTTGGATTTGCTGCGCCTCTTAGAAGGGGATGCAGCCGTGCGGGAACAGGTGCGGGCGCGGTTCCCCTATTTGCTAATAGACGAATTCCAGGACCTCAACGCCGCACAGTATAGATTGGTCCTGCAGTTGGCGGGTGAGGGAGCGGGCCTGATGGCCATCGGCGACCCGGATCAGGCGATTTATAGCTTTCGCGGAGCTTCGCCCGACCACTTCGTTCACTTGCGCGACCGTTTCTCGGATACGCGACTCTTTCATTTAGGCGCGAATTACCGCTCGCAGGGGCATATTGTCGAGGCGGCCGCGGCCGTCGTCGGCCACAATCCGGGACGCGAGGCTATTGAGCTCGCGCCCGTGCGTCTGGGGAAGGAGCGGATCCGCCTAATTGAGGTGCAGAGCGAGACAGCCGAAGGCATTGCGGTGGTGCGGGAGATTGCCCGCATGGTCGGCGGCACCGATATGGTGCAGACCGATGCCGGCGCAGAGGGCACGCGCAGTTTCGCCGACTTTGCCGTGCTCTTCCGCACTGGCCGACAGGGCCAAGTGCTGGAGGAGTGCTTCCGCAAGGAGGGATTGCCCTATCGGCTCGTCGGGCAGAAGGGCTTTCTGCAAGCGCCGGCCGTGCGGGCCGCGTTGGCGTTTGCCCGCTACGCCGCGATTTCGCAAGAGAATGTGCGCCGCTGGCAGGCACTAGAGGCTATGGGCGTGGAGCCGCACATTTTGCGCCAAGTGCGGCGAGGGGAGCTATCGGCCGCAGCGCAGGACCGGGTCGAGGCGCTAGAGGCGCGGATAGCGGAGTATAGGCAATGGACCGCACAGGAGGACGCGGGGACTTGGGTGCGTCGCTGGCAGGCAGAGTTCGGCGACCCGGAGGACGAGGATTTGGAACATTTGGCCCGAGTAGCGGATGCGGCCGGAACGCTCGCCCAGCTACTGGAGACCGTGCTCTTAGGCGCGGAAGCCGACTACGAGGAGCGGGGTGGCCCTCAAAGCCCGGAGGCCGTCGCGCTGATGACCTTGCACGCGGCCAAGGGCTTGGAGTTTCCAGTGGTATTTATCTGCGGGGTGGAGGACGGACTCATCCCCTTCCGCGAGCGGGCCGCCGATCTCGCCGAGGAGCGGCGGCTCTTTTACGTGGGCATGACGCGGGCCGAGGAGGAGTTGGTGTTGCTGCGGGCGCGCAGCCGCCAGCGCTATGGCGAGCGGGTGCAGTGCGCGCTATCGCCGTTTGTAGAAGAGATCCCCGCTCAGTTGCTCGTGCGCGAGGATGCGGCCATGCCGCGCCGGCGGGAGGCCGAGCAGCTATCGCTCTTTTAGCTCGGTTCCGGGTTGAAAAGCCGCGCGATGTGCACGGCTTGGAAGAGCGTCGCTGGCTCTAGCTGCGTGCGCAGGGCGCGCTTGCGCGGCAGGAGCGTGGTTTCGCCGAGCATGGGCGGGCAAACCATTACTTCGACCCGGCCGCTGCCGATATTGAGATTGCCCCGGGGACATTTGGGCCATAGCGAGTGCAGGCCGCGAAAAGTTAGCGGCACGATGATCACGTCGGGCGGCAGATAAGCAAAGAGCGCGTGCTGCATGGGCAGGCACTGATGCTCAAAGGCGGCGGTGGTGCCCTCGCCATAGACGACGCCCGGCCGCTGTGCTAGGAGCTCGGCAAAGCGGCGCGTGGGATTTTTCGTGTCGGCCGAGCGGGTCATAATGACGTGCCCATCGACTTTCTCCATGATCTGATCGACTTCCTCGGTAGTAAAGCCAATTAGAGAAAAAGAGCGTCCACCAATGCGCAGCGTTGCGGGTTCGGTGAGGCGAGCGCGGGCGAGGCTCACGGGCGCGGGGAGTTCGCGCCAGCCCATCAGTTCGAGGAAGCGGGGGTCGTGGATCAGGGTACTCATCACCGGATGGTCGAAGAGGCTGCGGTGCGTGGGGAGGAACAGGACCTTCTCCTGTTTGTTGGCTAAATCGAGGTCGCGGGCGGTGGCGGCGAAGAGCGGGTCGGCGCTTACGGTCAATTCAATGCCGAAAATGTCCAGCGATTTCCGCCCCCATTCGCTGCTTTGGGCACTGGCGGCTTTGAGGCGCTCCGCTTCTGGGAGTTGAGCCGCTAGGAGGCTCATTTTTTTCTTTCCGGTGCGGTAGTAGAGGAAAGCCCACTGAAAGAGACGCGCCCGACGGCTCCATGGGCCGAGGCTCTGGCGCCGCCCGACGTGCTGGTATTCGAGAAAGCGGCCCTTGGCCTTGCCGTCGAGCAGTGGGGGCAGGACCACCAGATCAACTTCTCCTCGCGCCCGGTCTGCTAGTCGGTTGACGTAGCCGACTAAGCGGCGCGTCAGGTCGATCATGTCGCGGGTCAGGTAGCTGTACTCTTGGCCGTACCAAAATTCCCTCGGCTTGATTTGGGCGGGATCTTCGGAGTGGGCTTGGAGGAACTTGAGTAGCATGCCCTTACCCAGCAGGACCAGCTTGCCCAGCTTTTGATGCCATTGAGCGCGCACCCGTCCCTCGATGCGGGCCAAGAGCACGTCGGCGTCTGTGATGGCCTTCCACACCGATATGCCAAGATAGATGAAGTTGCTATAGGTGTTAAAGCGGATGGCGAGATGCTCGCCAGCGGCGAGGTAATCGACGACGCGCTCGGCAACCTCGCTAAGTAGGTCGCGCAGCGTCCCGGCGTGGCGCACTCCGTCGATTTCGCAGGCGTAGTGCTCGGCCAAGCGCGGATCGTCGGCCGAATCGGTCGCGGGTTCTTTTTGCGTCGTCCCGGATTGTATCTTCTCAGCGACGGCGTGGGCGTGGGACAGCGGCACGCGGGCGACCCGCAGCTTGACGAGGGCGGCCTCGCCTTCGTCGAGGGTGTAGGGGTTGTCGCGGCCTAGGGCGTGTAGATAGACCGATTGGTAGAGTGCGTGGAAATCGAGTGCGTCGCCGCGCCCGCGTTCGACGAAGAGCTGGCGCGTTGCTAGGTAGAGGCGGTTCGCTTGGTGGTAGGCGGGGCCGACGTGCTCGTAGCGGTCATAGGCCTCTTGTAGGCGCTTGTCGCGGAGCGAGGGGATGCCCTCGTGAATGGAGCCGATTAGCTCGGCTCGGCGCTCAAGCGCGTCGAGGTCGCTGCCCACCGGCCAGATGATTTCGCTTGGATCGCGGTCGGCAAAGTGGCCGTCGCTGATGGCGACTTGCATCAGCTCCTCAGCCGCCTCGTTGTAGAGGCGCAGCATTTCGTCTAGATCCACGTCGCTCAGCAGTTTGTCTAGATCCACTTTGCACCTGTCTTTCGGTTTGCTTGGGCAGCCTAGAGTGAGTTAATGCAATCCGCCTGCTCGGTCAAGCGTGTGATACATGACCAAAATTTTGGTAGCCTTGCTCGTTACAATTCACCCGGTCCCA
>JAPPEF010000329.1 GCA_028875335.1 Gemmatimonadota bacterium | reverse complement strand
CACGCTCTCAAACGACGCCTTCCCGGCCCGCGAGTTCGACTTCATGCTCTCCAATCCGCCCTACGGCAAGAGCTGGAAGACCGACTTAGAGCGCATGGGCGGCAAGCGCGACATGCGCGACCCGCGCTTCGTGATTGAGCATGACGGCGATCCCGAGTATTCCCTAATCACCCGCTCCAGCGATGGCCAGATGCTTTTCCTCGCCAACAAGCTCTCTAAGATGAACCCGGGCGGTAGCCGCATTGCCGAGGTACACAACGGCAGTTCCCTGTTCACCGGCGACGCCGGCCAAGGCGAGAGCAACATCCGCCGCTGGATCATCGAAAACGACTGGCTGGAGGCAATCGTCGCCCTGCCGCTCAACATGTTCTACAACACCGGCATCGCCACCTACGTCTGGGTGCTCACCAACCGCAAGCCAGAGCATCGCCAAGGCAAGGTGCAGTTGATCGACGCTACCGAGTGGCACCGGCCGCTGCGCAAAAACTTGGGCAAGAAGAACTGCGAGCTCGGCGAGGCGGACGTCCAGCGCATCTGCGATACTTTCCTCGCCTTCGAGGAAAGTGAGCAGAGCAAGATCTTCGACAATGACGCCTTCGGCTACTGGAAGGTGACGGTCGAACGACCGCTGCGGCTTGAAGGAGCCGACCCCAACCGCGCATACAAGGCCGCCGAGATCAAGAAGCTGAGGGAGGACTGCGAGCGCAGTGAAACCGCGCCGCCCGTCATCAAGAAGATCCACAAGCGAGGCACAGAGGCCGACCCACTGCGCGGCCTGTTCGAAACCTCCGTCAACGGCAAGCCCGCCGTGGTGGAGTACGAACCGGACACCGACCTGCGCGACACCGAGCAGATTCCGCTGCAAGAGGAAGGCGGCATCGAAGCGTTCCTGCAGCGCGAGGTCCTGCCCTATGCCGCTGACGCCTGGTATCAACCAGACAGCGTGAGGATCGGCTACGAGATCAGTTTCACCCGATATTTCTACAAACCGCAGCCGATGCGGACGCTGGAGGAAATTCGGGCGGACATTCTGGAGTTGGAAAAGGAGACGGAAGGGTTGCTGGGTGAGATACTGGGCGAAAGCCAACGGCCGACGGCCATATAGAGCAGGGACGAGCGATGTCCAGCACCGAGATCATCTTTGAAGTCAGAGAAGACGAAGTGGACCCCGTAGCAAGCACCGAACTCAGGAGGAAATGGAAATGACAACGGAAACCCTGAATCAACATATTGAGATCACCCCAAGAATATCAGGTGGCAAACCCCGCATTGCCGGTCATCGGATCACCGTGGAGAATATTGTCATCTGGCACGAGCGCCTAGGCAAGAGTGCCGACGAAATCGCCAGCGATTACGACATAACCCTAGCGGATGTGTATGCGGCATTGGCTTACTATTTCGATCACCGGAATGAGATTGACCGATCGCTCAAAGAGAGTCGAGCATTTGTAAATGCCTTACGCCAAAAATCCTCTTCGAAGCTTCCGCAAAAGATTCAAAAAAAGATGGTGGGACATGTGGATCCCTATAGAACACGATGAGGTTCTCTTGGGATGAGGTTACCTAACGCCAGTGAACTGAAGCCGTATCCCACAATGAAGGATTCCGGTGTCGGGTGGATCGGCGACGCACCGAAACGCCAGCGTCGTTCCATACGGCTTCAGGGGTATGATTACACCCGACAGGGGGCATATTTCGTCACGATCTGTACTCGGAACCGGGCGTGTCTTCTCGGCGACATAGTAGAAGGTAGAATGCGTCTTAGTGAGGCTGGACGGTTGGCACAGGCCGTATGGGAAGACCTGCCATACCATTACCCACACGTTCAGATAGACGTTTGGGTAATCATGCCCAATCACATGCACGGTATTGTAATTTTGACAGAGGCACAGGCGACAGATGATGATATGCGGGTAGGGACAGATCCCAAAACAGACGTAGGGGCAGGTTTGAAACCTGCCCCTACCGCCGCCACCACCCGCCACAGCCTGTCCGAAATCGTCAGGGCCTTCAAGACCTTTTCGGCCAGACGCATCAACGCCTTGCACAATACCGTCGGCACGCCGTTCTGGCAGCGCAATTACTACGAACACGTTATCCGGAACGAATCCGCGCTGGATCGGATTCGGCAATACATCGCGGATAACCCGGCCAGATGGCCGGAAGACCTAGAGAATCCTGCCGTTAGGGACGGCTAGTATCCATGCGGCGCAGGGGCGACCGGCCGGTCGCCCCTACATTGGTAAATATTATGATGACCTCAGATTTGAAACCCTATCCTGCCTATAAGGACGCCGGTATAGAATGGCTGGGGGAGGTGCCGACGCATTGGGACCTCAGGAGAACCAAGAGTCTTCTGGTCCAACGAAGCCAAAAGGGATTCCCGAATGAGCCATTACTGGCGGCTACTCAAACCAAGGGAGTCGTTCGCAAAGAGAGATACGAGAACCGGACAGTTCTCGCAATGAAGGATCTTGAATTGCTCAAGATTGTACGCGTCGGCGACTTTGTAATCAGCCTTAGATCTTTTCAGGGTGGTATTGAGTTTGCACGAGAACAAGGAATAATTAGCCCTGCTTACACGATTCTATATCCATTTGAATCAGATCACCACGCTTATCTTGCCAAAGTCTTCAAGTCACGTCCCTACATCGAGAACTTGTCGCTATTTGTCACAGGTATTCGTCAGGGCCAAAACATAGACTACGAGAGACTCGCCCGTTCGTATTTACCCCTCCCTCCTTTCCCCGAACAAAACGCCATCGTCCGCTTCCTCGACCACGCCGACCGGCGCATCCGGCGCTACATCCGCGCCAAGCAGAAGCTGGTTGCGTTGCTGGAGGAGCAGAAGCAGGCCATCATCCACCAAGCCGTCACGGGCCAGATCGACGTGCGAACCGGCCAGCCTTACCCGGCCTACAAGGTCTCCGGTGTCGAATGGCTGGGGGAAGTGCCAAAGCATTGGGAAGTTCTGAGACTTCGTGATGTCGGCGAAGCGATAATCGGATTAACGTATGATCCTAACGATGTAGTAGGAGAAGAGAACGGACTTCTAGTACTGCGTGCGTCGAACATTTCTGATGGTCGGATCGTCGATTCCGACAATGTATACGTCAAATGTAATGTGCCGAATCGGCTGGTTTTACAGATGGGTGACATCTTACTGTGTTCTCGGAGTGGCAGTCGCGCCCTTATCGGAAAGAACGCGAGGATTAACGCCGATTTTTCTGGCGTGACTTTCGGTGCGTTTATGACTGTTTTCCGAAGCGAAAAAAATGACTACTTGCACCATGTATTTAATTCCAATTTGTTTGAGTACCAGTCTGGGGCATTTCTTACGTCCACCATCAACCAGCTTACCTTGAGCATCCTTTACAACATCAAGATCCCGTTGCCACAAATCACAGAGCAAAAAAAGATCACACAATATCTCTGCCGAGCCACCGCTGACCTAGCTAATTCCATCCAGCGTGTTCGCGACCAGATTGACCTTCTTCACGAATACAGCACCCGCCTAATCGCCTATGTCGTCACCGGCAAGCTCGACGTGCGCGAGGCGGCGGCTGCATTGCCAGAAGTGGACCCACTTGCGGAAGACGACTTGGACGGTACAATCCCTGATGAGGAGAATTCTAATCTCGACGACCTCGACGCCGAGGAATCGGCAGAAGAGTACACAATTGAAAAGGAGATGCCCTTATGACGGACTGGAGCATCTGCCCAGCAGTGGAACGAAACCCCAAGAAGATCAGCGGGGCTTGGCCTCTAGGAAAGTCCCGATCTGAATACGGAAAAGAGATAGCGTGACCACCACCGACACCTTCGAACGCGGCCCCAAACGCCTCATCTGCACGGCACAGGTTCATGTCCAGAGCAGTATAATTATCATATAATGAAGGTCCGGGAGGTTTTGAGACGGTTGCGTGAGGACGGATGGTACGAGGTCCGTCGTCGTGGCACCGGGTGATGCGACACCCTACCAAACGAGGCATAGTTGTCGTGGCTGGAAATTTAAACGCAGACATGAAAGCCGGTACGCTCAGCCAAGTGCTCAAACAAGCCGGCTTGAAATAGAACTACACGGAGGGTGGAGATGGCACAGACTGAGTATCTGATCATTGTAGAGAAATACGGCCCCGGAGCGTATGGAGCCTATGTACCGGAGCTTCCGGGCATCGGGATTGCCGGGGAGACTGAGGATGAGGTACATGACCTAGTCGCCGACGCGATCAGGCTGTATCTCGATGAGCTTGAGCGGGATGGTGATCCGGTGGCGGATTCGGTTGTGGTGAACCACTACACAGTTACGATTTGACCATAGGTGCCTAGCGGACGCCGAGAAATCGGCAGCAGAGTACACAATCGCAAAGGAGGTGACCGTATGACAGACTGGAGCAAGTGCCCGGCGGTGGAGAGCGTACCCGGCAGGGTGAGCGGCAACTGGGTGTTCAAGGGCACCCGCTTGCCGGTGTACACCCTCTTCGAGAACCTTGCGGCTGGCGCGACCATCCACGACTTCATCGAGTGGTTCGGCGGGGTTGATGAATCGGAGGTGGAGGCGGTGCTGGAGCACGTCGCTCAGGAACTCCGGGCCCACGTCGCCCATGCACATCCTGTTCGATAACGGGACGCCCAGGCAGCTACGCCTCCGGCTCTTCGGCCATGTCGTCGAAGAGGCCAGGGAGCGCGGCTGGGACGCCTTGTCCAACGGAGACTTGCTGGACCGTGCGGAAGAGGCCGGCTTCGAAGTTCTAATCACCACCGACCAGGGCATCCAGCATCAACAGAACATGTCGAACAGGCGTGTGGCCGTGATCGTTTTGATGAACACCGCTTGGCCGCACATCTCGCAGAGAACGGAAGCCATCCGCATTGCTTTGGATGAAATCCAGCCCGGTGAAGTGCGGGAAGTTCCTATTCCGATGAGAGACGAGGCATAGCGCGGACCACCGACACCAGCGAGAAGGGGCTGGAGCGTCCTATATGCACGGCCCTAGTCGGCCATCGCTGCAACCGCCTCCGGGGTCCGACCGTAGGGGCAGGTTTGAAACCTGCCCCTACTTTGTCGATACTAACTAGCATAATGCCCACCGACACCTCCGAACGCGGCCTCGAACGCCTCATCTGCACAGCCCTAGCCGGCCATCCCTGCGACCCACCTTTAGGTCCCACCGTAGGCGAGCCCCCTGCCAACTACGGCGGAGTCGGTTGGGCCGGCGGCAACTTCCACGACTACGACCGCGAATACTGCGTCGATCTCGCCCAACTCTCCGCCTTCCTGCGCGCCACCCAGCCCGAAGCAGCAGAATCCCTCGACTTGTCCGAGGCCAGCCCCACGCGCCGCCGATTCCTAGCCCGCCTCCAAGGAGAAATCAGCAAACGCGGCACCATCGACGTGCTGCGCCACGGCATCAAGCACGAAGCGCACAACCTAGACCTATTCTACGGCACGCCTTCAGCCGACAACCCAGAAGCCCAAGAGCGCTTCAAACAGAATCGCTTCACAGTCACCCGCCAGCTTCGCTACAGCCGCGACGAAACCCAGCGCGCCCTCGACATCGGCCTGTTCATCAACGGCCTGCCCGTCTTCACCTTCGAGCTAAAAAACAACCTCACCAAGCAGACAGTGGCCGACGCAGTCCAGCAGTATCAGCGCGACCGCAACCCACGCGAAAAACTGTTCGAATTCGGCCGCTGCGTCGCCCACTTCGCACTCGACGAAAACGAAATCCGCTTCTGCACCCACCTCAGCGGCAAGACCTCCTGGTTCCTCCCCTTCAACCGAGGCTGGAACGACGGCGCTGGCAACCCGCCCAATCCCAACGGACTGGCGATCGACTACCTGTGGCGAGAAGTGCTCCCCCGGGAGGGCCTGACCAACATCCTAGAAAACTACGCCCAAGTAGTAGAATCGAAGGACGAGAAGACAGGCAAAAAGAAGCAGACCCAAATCTGGCCCCGCTACCATCAACTCGACGTAGTGCGCCGCCTGCTGACCGACGCGCGCACCCACGGCGTAGGCCGCCGCTACCTAATCCAACACTCGGCCGGCAGCGGCAAGAGCAACTCCATCGCCTGGCTGGCCCACCAACTAATCGGCCTAGAGCAAGACAGCGCTCCAGTCTTCGACTCAATCATCGTCGTCACCGACCGCCTCATCCTCGACCGCCAGATCCGCGACACCATCAAGCAGTATTCCCAAGTGTCGGCGACGGTCGGAGCTGCCGACCGCTCGGGCGACCTGCGCCGATTCATCGAGAGCGGCAAGAAAATCATCATCTCGACGATCCAAAAGTTCCCCTTCATCCTTGAGGAGATCGGCGACGAGCAGCGCGGGCGGAACTTCGCCATCATCATCGACGAGGCCCACTCCAGCCAAGGCGGTCGCACCGGTGCCGCCATGGCGCAGGCGCTCTCCGAGGCAGGTGCAGAAGAGGAAGAAGAAACCTTCGAGGACCACATCAACCGCCTGATGGAATCGCGCAAGCTGCTCCCCAACGCCAGCTACTTCGCCTTCACCGCCACCCCCAAGAACAAGACGCTGGAAATCTTCGGTGCCCCAGACCCACAGTCCGACGGCAAGGTCAGGCATCACGCCTTCCACAGCTACACCATGAAGCAGGCGATCCAAGAGGGGTTCATCCTCGACGTGCTCGCCCACTACATGCCAGTGCAGAGCTACTACAAGCTCGCCAAGACCGTGGAGGAAGACCCAGAGTTCGACGTCAAGAAGGCCCAGAAGAAACTGCGCCGCTTCGTCGAGAGCAGCGACCACGCGATTGGGCTCAAAGCCCAGATCATGGTCGATCACTTCCACGACCAAGTGCTAGCGCAGAACAAAATCGGCGGCGCGGCACGGGCAATGGTGGTCACCAACGGCATCGAGCGGGCAATCCAGTACTACCACGCAATCCGCGACTACCTGCAGGAGCGCAAGAGCCGCTACCAGGCCCTCGTCGCCTTCTCCGGCGAGCACGAGTTCGGCGGCGAGAAAGTCACCGAAGCATCCCTAAACGGCTTTCCCTCCACCCAGATCGCCGGGCAGTTCCAAGAAGACCCCTACCGCTTCCTAGTCTGCGCCGACAAGTTCCAAACCGGGTACGACGAACCCCTGCTGCACACCATGTACGTCGATAAGACGCTGTCCAGCATCAAAGCGGTGCAAACCCTCTCTCGCCTCAACCGTGCCCATCCCAAAAAGCACGACGTATTCGTACTCGATTTCCTCAACGACGCCGACACCATCCGCGACGCCTTCGCCGACTACTACCGCGCGACGATCCTAGCCGACGAGACAGACCCCAACAAACTGCACGACCTGCAGACGAGCCTGGACCGCGCCCAAGCCTATTCCTCCGAGCAGATCGACGACTTCGTCGCCCGCTACCTCGGCGGTGCCCAGCGCGACCAACTCGACCCAATCCTCGACGAATGCGTGGCGGCCTACAAAACTGATCTAGACGAGGACGGCCAAGTGAAGTTCAAGGGCAACGCCAAGGGCTTCGTGCGCACCTACGCCTTCCTCTCGTCCGTGCTTCCCTACAACGACGCCGACTGGGAGAAGCGCTCGATCTTTCTGAACTTCCTGATCCCAAAGCTGCCCGCCCCTGAAGAAGAGGATCTATCGAAGGGCATCCTCGACGCCATCGACCTAGACAGCTATCGGGCCGAAAAGCAGGCGATGCAGCAGATCCTGCTGCTGGACGAGGACGCCGCAGTCGATCCAGTGCCGACCGCCGGCGGGGGCCACCGCACTGAGCCGGAGCTGGACCGGCTCTCAAACATCCTCAAAACCTTCAACGACCTCTTCGGCGACATCGCTTGGGAGGATGCCGACCGCGTGGGGGAACTCATCACCAAGACCATCCCGTCCCGGGTGGCCGCAGACGCTGCCTTCAAGAATGCGCGGCAAAACTCGGACGCCGCCAACTTCCGCATCGAGCACGACAAGGCGCTGCTGCGGGTCATGACGAACGTCATGAAGGACGACACCGAACTCTTCAAACAGTTCATGGACAACGAGGGTTTCAAGCGCTGGATGACCGACAGGGTGTTCGAATTGGCCTGCGAGCAGACGAGCGAACAGTAGGGGCGACCGGCCGGTCGCCCTTTGTCGCGGCATAGCCAAGGCACCCATTTGGCCTTATCTTTAAGTGTTTTTAGGCTGTTAGGAGACGAAATTTTCATGGCTACCGAGCCGAGCAAAGACCTAGCGGTTTTTGCCAATCCCTATCCGGACCGCGACTACACAATCGAATTCTCGTGTCCGGAATTCACTTCGATATGTCCCGTAACTGGGCAACCTGATTTCGGCACCATCCACATCCACTACGTGCCCGACCAGCAGTGCATTGAGCTCAAATCGCTCAAGCTCTACCTGTGGTCCTTTCGCCAAGAAGGCGCTTACTACGAAGCAGTCACCAACACCATCCTCAATGATTTGGTGGCCGCCTGCGCGCCGCGACGCATGACCGTAGTGGGAGGATTCAATGTGCGCGGAGGCATTTCCGCCGTCGTGACGGCCGAATTTGCCCCACAGCCCTAACGCCCGGAGACATATCAATTTATCGAATGGAGATTTACAATGGAAGAAGTACGCGAAGACGCCGCTGAGACGGCAGCAGAAGAAGGATCGGGGGAAAACGGAGGCCGACAGGACCGGGCCTGGTTTCCCTACATCACCAAGGTGCAGTTCGAGCGATTCCTCTCGCGGCTGGAGACCAAAATTCCCGACCAAATCGACCGCGACTACGTGCGGCCTATTATCCGCACCCCGTCGATGATTCACCGCTTTTTGCGCGGCATCGAATCCATGAACCTGACCGACCGCGACCAAAAGCCCACGGACCTACTGTTGCGGATAGTCCCCAAGGAGACGCGCAAATTCGCCATCGCCGAAGTGATCCGCGATCTGTACAAAGACCTGCTGCCGGAGTGGGAACAGAACAACGGCAACATGAGCGACGACGCGATTGTCGATTACTTCCGCAATCGCACCGGCATGGGGCGCGATTCGGCCAACAAGATGAAGATGTTTTTCAAATACCTCATCTCCGAAGCCGATTTTGGCGACCCCTCCGCCCCGCAAGAGGAAGCGGCCGCCGAACCCGAACCCCAAGAACCCGAACCCCAAGACGAAACTCCCGAACCCGCACCCAAAAAGGAGGCTCGCAGCGCCCGCGAACCCGCACCCAAGGAGCGCTCTGGGCGCGACGGACGCACCAAGCGCACCAGCTCCGACCGCCAAGAGCGCCCAGAGCGCCAAGAACGACAAGAACGCACAGAACGTTCTTCAGACCGCCAAGAACGCCCCTTAACCGAGACGCAGCGAGCCTATCTAGAGACCCTCCAGTCCATGGTTCAGATCAAGATTGACGGCGACTGGGACGAAGACATGATCCGCCTCGCCTTCGACCGCCTAGAGCGGCTTTTCGACCGCCTGCGGCGCGCCTGATCCAAATAGAGTTCGCGCCTACGATTGTCTCGTAGGCGCGAACGACAAAATATCCTAATGAACAACTACCGCGTTGCGATTATCGGCCTCGGCGGCATGGGCGGGCACCATGCGGAGGCCGTACAGTTAGAGGCAAACTGCGAACTAGTCGCCGGAGCAGAAATCGATCCCGAGCGGGCAGCAGCATGGGGAGAGCGCTTTGGCGTCAAAGCCATCTACGACGACTACGAGCAGATGCTCGATGAACAACAGCCCGATATCGTCATCGTCCCAACCCAAGCACCCATGCACCACCAGCCGACGATTGCCGCAGCCCAGCGCGGCATCCATGTGTTCTGCGAAAAACCGATTGCCCTGAATCTCATCGAAGCCGACGAGATGGTTGCAGCCTGCGACCAGCACGGCGTCAAGTTTGCCATCAATCACATCAAACGCGCCAGTCCGTACAATCGCCACGCCCTCGCGCTGATCAACCAAGGCGCAATCGGCCAAGTGGTGTTGCTGCAGGCAACGGACAAAGGGGGCCGCAAGGTGGGCAACTCGCTGATGGAGATGGGGACCCATCTCTACGATTGGGTGCGTCTGTTCGGCGGCGATGTCGAGTGGACGCACGCGCACCTCGTGCAGATGGATGGACGTGAGTCAACCGTTGACGACATCAAACACACCCAAGAGGTGCATCCGAAAGACCGCGATGCGGGGATTGTGCTCGGCGAGCGCGGGCACGCCTCGTTCCGCTTTGCCAACGGCATCCATGCAGATGTGCAGTTCCTCGCCCAGCCGCAGACCAACGACAACAGCTACGGCATTGACATCATCGGCACCGAAGGGCGCATCGCCGTGCGGGAGAGCGTGGGCACGACGATGTTTATCCACAAAGGACAACACAAGACACCGGCCGAGGCGTGGGAACCCGTGCATCTGCCAGCCGAAGACCTCGACGAGCAGGGCAATCCACGCGATAGGACATCCATACGCTTGCTCTTGCAGCGCCTCATGCTGCGCGACCTCATCGCCGCTATTGAGGAAGACCGGGATCCGTTTGCAAGCGGCAGGGATGGTCGGGATTGTCTTGAAATGATTCAGGCGACGTGGGAATCACATCGGCGTAAGGCGCGGGTGTACATGCCGCTAACGCCGCGCGAACACCCGCTTGAGCGGTGGCGCAGAGAAGCAAGTGCCGGTACTGTCAATTGAAGTGCAATTCCCAAACACTGTTGGGAATGTACCTTCGCCGCCACCTACTCCTCAAAGCGCGCCATCGCCGCGAACTTGTCCAGCCGCTTGGCAATTAGCTCTTCTGGATCGAGTCGCTGAAGCTCGGCTAGGGCATCTTGTACTTGGCGTTTGAGCGCGGCGGCGGCAGCATCCCAGTCGTGGTGTGCACCGCCCAACGGCTCCGGCACGATGCGATCGATAATCCCCTGCTGCTTCAGATCTTTAGCCGTGAGCTTGAGAGCCTCGGCTGCCTCCTCCCTGCGCTCGCGCACCTTGAACAAGATCGTCGAACAGCTTTCCGGCACAATCACTGAATAACAGGCGTGCTCCAGCATCAGGATCCGGTCGCCGACCGTGATGCCAATGGCACCGCCGCTGAAGGCCTGGCCGATGATGGCCACGACGATGGGCACTGGCAGATGCGACATTTCGTAGAGGTTGCGAGCGATGGCCTCGGCTTGGCCCCGCTCCTCGGCCTGGATCCCAGGATAGGCACCAGATGTATCGACCAAGGTCAAGATCGGCAATTTGAACTTGGCCGCCATCTGCATCAGGCGTCGGGCCTTGCGATATCCTTCTGGATGCGGCATGCCAAAGTTGCGCTTTTGCCGCTCTTCGAGGTTGCGCCCGCTCTGGATGCCGATGACCATGATTGATCCGTCGTCCAGCCGCGCCGGCCCGCCAATGATGGAGGCGTCGTCGGCAAAGAGGCGGTCGCCGTGTAGCTCGGTAAAATCGGAGAGCATCCGCTCGACGTAATCGAGCGCGTAGGGGCGATGCGGGTGCCGCGCAATCTGCACCTGCTGCCAAGGGGTGAGATTGGTGTAGATCTCTCGGCGCTTCTTCGCGGCCTGCGCCTCGAGCTTGCGCACGCCCTCATCCAAATTCAAGCCATTGGTCTTGGCCTGTTCTTTTAGGTCGTCGATTTTCTTTTCTAGCTCGACGAGATCGCGTTCAAAATCGAGGTAAAATCCATTTTTATTCACGGGACAAACCTCCTAGGTTAGCAATTGCGAATTCGCAATTGGCAATCCCCTATTCACGCCAACGCGCCTAGCGCGGCCTCAACTCGGTCCAACGCCTTTTCAAGCAGGTCCAGCGACGTGGCGTAGGAGAGGCGAATGTGCTCGTAGGTGCCAAACCCAGCGCCGGGCACACAGGCCACCTTGGCCTCTTCGAGTAAGTACTCGCACAATGCCACTGAGTCGCGGACCTGGCTGCCGTAGTACGCGGCGACGTCGGGATAGGCGTAAAAGGCCCCCGACGGCAACGCGCATTCCACGCCCTTGATGGCGTTGAGGCGCTCGACCATGTAGCGCCGCCGCGCATCAAAGGCCTGGCGCATTTCCTCGACCGACTCCTGCGGACCGTCGAGCGCCTCGACGGCCGCTTTCTGCGACATCGACGAGGGGTGCGACACTTCCTGGCTTTGCACCTTGTTCATTCCGGCGATGATCTCCTCGCTGGCCCCCGTGTAGCCGATGCGCCAGCCGGTCATCGAATAGGCCTTGGACACTCCATTGACCACAATGCTGAATTCCTTGGCCTCCGGGCTACAAGCGGCAATCGAATGGTGCTCGGCTCCGTCGTAGATCAGCTTCTCGTAAATCTCGTCGCTGAGCACATAGACCTCGTGCTCGACGGCCACCGCCGCCAAGCTCTCCAACTCCTCGCGGGTGTACACCGCGCCGCTGGGATTGGACGGCGAGCACAAAAAGAGCATCCGCGTGCGCGGCGTAATGGCGGCGCGGAACTCATCTGCGGTCAGCTTGAGTCCGTTGGCCGCTTGGGTCTCGACGATCACCGGCTCGCCGCCCACTATCCGCGGCTGCTCGCAGTAGGTCACCCAATAGGGCGTGGGGATGATGACCTCGTCGCCAGCGTTGACCAGTGCTGCCACCGCCAAAAAGAGCGAGTGCTTGGCACCGTTGTTGACGATCACTTCGTCGGTTGTGTAAACCAAACCATTGTCGCGCTCGAATTTGCGGCAGATCGCCTCCTTGAGCTCGATGATCCCCGACCCCGGCGTGGTGTACTTGGTAAAGCCCTCGGCAATGGCGCGGATGCCAGCGTCTTTGACGTTTTGCGGCGTATCGAAATCCGGCTCGCCCGCCGACAGGGAAACCACATCGATACCAGCGCGCTGCATGGCCGCAGCTCGCGCCGAAATTTGCATGGTGACCGACGGCTGGACGCGCTGTACATTGTGCGAAAGTGGCATAGTTCCTCAGGTAGTGTATTCGGCGTTCAGGCGCACGTACTCGTACGTCAGATCACAGGTAAAAATTTCAGCCGTTGCCGCGCCCATCGCCAAGTCGATATCAATGGCCATTTCCTCCGCCTGCATGGCCGCGCTCAGCTTATCCCCGTCAAAATCGAGACCAGCGCCGTTGCCGTAAATGTCGGTGCCGCACAGCGACACGCTCGCTCGCTCGGGGTCGAACTCGACGCCGGCGTACCCCATCGCGCACAGGATGCGTCCCCAGTTGGGGTCGTTGCCAAACGCCGCAGTCTTCACCAAGCTCGAATTGGCTACCGCGATGCCGACTTGTCTCGCCTCGGCTTCAGTGGCGGCACCGCGCACCGCTATGGTGATCAGCTTGGACGACCCCTCGGCGTCGCGCGCGATCGCCTGGGCCATCTGCCGACACGCGTACTCAATACCCTCGTAGAGACGCTCGCAATCGCGTTCGCCTAGCTCCGGGCCGTCGCCATTGGCCATCAAGATCACCGTGTCGCTCGTACTCATGTCGCCGTCAACCGTGATGCAGTTAAACGTGCGCTGGATGGCCTGCGACAGCAGTTCTTGCAATGGTCCGCTGGGCACGACCGCGTCCGTGGTCACCACCGATAACATCGTTGCCATGTTGGGGGCGATCATCGCCGCCCCTTTGGCCATCGCCCCTACCACGGCGCGGCCCGATTCCAATTCAACCTCGACAGCGCAACTCTTCGGCACAGTGTCCGTGGTCATGATCGCCTCGGCGGCAGTAGCACCGCCGTCCTCGGACAACGCCGCAACGATCTGCGGGATACCCGCTTCGATCTTGGCAATCGGCAACGGTACGCCGATCAAGCCGGTGGAGCAGACCAGGACTTCTTCCGTTTGCAAACCCAGTTCGCTCGCCGTCAGTGCACACATCCGCTTGGCGTGATCCAAGCCGACGTCGCCGTTGCAGACATTGGCGTTGCCGCTGTTGAGAATCACGGCCCGTGCCTTGCCATCGGCGAGGTGCTCGCGGTCGATGGCAATCGGCGCACCCTGCACCTTGTTGGTGGTGTACACCGCAGCCGCATTTGCCGGGCGCGTCGAAGACACCAGCGCCAAATCCTTAGCGCCCGACTCCTTGACGCCGGTCTGGATGCCAGCCGCCCGGTACCCACTCGGCGCAGCGACCCCTCCACCCTCGATAACTCTCATAGCGCTCAGTCCGTTCCCGTCGCGCCGACAGCTAGCTCGGCAGCTTGAAACCTTTTCGCGAAACAAATATTGCCGCCGTCCAGTATCTTCACTTCCGTCGCTCCTTTTTTATCTAGTCTCGTACACTTCGCGCCGATGCTTAACAAACTGAACAATTATCTTCTGTTCTCTCCGGTCACAAATATAGAGAACGCGATAATCGCCGACGCGCAATTTGAATACACCCGAAAATCGTCCTGTAAGTGCTTCGATTCTAATTGACTCAAAATTCTCAGCTAACCAACGCAGTCTGTTGAGTACGCGCTGTGCTACTGAAGCCTCCAACTTAGTTAAATCTGCTTCGGCATTGGGTGTAAATTCTACATGGTACATCACCAAGTCAGCCCTAGTCGTTTAGCGACTTTATGGGCAGGTACGGTTTCGCTATCGCCTTCCACCGCGGCAAGGGCGGACCGAAGTTCCTCGGCGAAATCTTCGCGCAATTCCGCTCCTTCATCAGGGTCGCCCAGCATTTCTGAGAGCGTGTGTACAACAATCTCCTGAACAAGTGCTCTAAACTCATCAACTGTTAAGTCGGCAACTTTTGTAGAGGTCATTGTCTTGCTCCTTGCTTTGAGCGCTCAGTCCGTTCCCGTCGCGCCGACCGCTAGCTCGGCCAGCGCGTCCTTCATCAATTTGTAGTGCAAACTATCGGCCAGTGCGATCCAACTCGCCTCGATCACATTCTCCGAAACCCCCACCGTACCCCACACATCCTTACCGTCCGACGACTCGATCAATACCCGCGTCTTGGCCGCGGTCCCGTCCCCACTCGACAACACCCGCACCTTGTAGTCTTCCAAGTGCACCTGCTTGAGCGCGGGGAACTCCTGCTCCAGCGCCTTGCGCAGTGCTTGATCGAGCGCATTGACCGGACCATCGCCGCCGGCGACCATATGGTACTCGGCATCGCCGATGACGACCCTGACAATGGCCTCGGCTTCTTCGGCGTGCTCCCCGATCCTGCGGTTGATGGTGCGGAAGTTGATCAGCGTGAATAAGTCCTCGTACGTGCCCTGGACCCGCCGCGCCAGCAATTCAAACGACCCCTCTGCCGCCTCAAACTGATAGCCCTCGTGCTCCAACTGCTTGACCCGCTCCAAGACCTGCCCGACCAGCGGATCCCGCTTTTCTATGTCGGGCAAAAATCGCTGTAGCTTGCTGACGACCGTCGCGCCGCCCGCTTGGTCCGAGACCAAGAACCGCCGCTCGTTACCGGTGGCTATGGGATCGATGTGTTCGTAGCAGCGCGGGTCCTTGATCATGGCGTCGATGTGGACGCCCCCCTTGTGGGCGAACGCGCTCTCGCCGACATACGGCTGGCGGTGGTCGTGATAGACGTTGGCGATCTCGCTGAGGAAGCGGGAGAAGTCCATCAGCTCCGCGAGATTATCGCGACCCACTGTCTCGAAACCCATCTTCAGTTCCAAGTTGGGCAGAATGGCGCACAAGTTGGCATTGCCGCAGCGCTCTCCATAGCCGTTGAAGGTCCCTTGCACTTGCACCGCTCCACGCTCCACGGCGACGAGCGTGTTGGCCACGCCCACGCCAGCATCGTTGTGCGTATGGATGCCAAAGGGCAGCGCAATCCGCTCGGCAACCTCCCCGACGATCTGGCCCATCTCACTGGTCAGGGTACCGCCATTAGTGTCGCAGAGCACCAAAATCCGCGCTCCACCGCGCTCGGCGGCCAACAAGGTCTCGACCGCGTAATCGGCGTCGGCCTTATAGCCGTCGAAAAAGTGCTCGGCGTCGTAGATCACCTCGCGGCCGTGCGCGACCAGATAGGCGACCGAATCTTCAATCAACCGCAGATTTTCTTCTAACGTCGTCTTGAGCGCCTCGACGACGTGCAGAGTCCAGCTCTTGCCAAAGATGCAAACGCTGTCGGTCTCGGCCCGCAGCAGCGTGTTCAGGGTCGCGTCTTCCTCCGGGGCCACACCGGCCCGGCGCGTGCTGCCAAAGGCGGTCACTCGCGCCTTCAAACCCAGCTTCTTCACTTCCTTGAAAAAGGCCAGATCCTTGGGATTGGTGGGGTTCGGCCAGCCCCCTTCGATGTAATCGACCCCCAGCGCGTCGAGCCGCCGCGCAATCAGCAGCTTGTCCTCTAGCGAATAGGAAATGCCCTCGGCTTGGGCACCGTCCCGCAGGGTGGAGTCATAGACTTCGATGCGCATGGTGTCGCTTCCCTCCATTGCCCTAGGCGTCGGCTACGGCCTGGGCTACTAGGTCGCCTACTTCCGCCGTCGAATACCCCATCCTACCCGCGCCCATATCGTCGAGCTTGGTCAGCGTCGAGACGATAGCGCCCTCCAAAATGTCGGCACCCTCGCGCTCGCCGAGCGTGTCGAGCATGAGCTGACAAGCGCCGATGGCAGCCATAGGATTGATGATATTCTGACCGGTGTACTTGGGAGCCGAACCGCCGATCGGCTCGAACATCGACACGCCTTCGGGGTTGATATTGCCGCCCGCAGCAATGCCCATCCCGCCCTGGATCATCGCGCCCAAATCCGTGATGATGTCCCCGAACATGTTGTCGGTAACTACCACGTCGAACCACTCGGGATTTTTGACCATCCACATGCAGATGGCATCGACGTGGGCGTAGTCGCGCTTGATGGCCGGATAGTCGGCCGCGCCGATTTCCTCAAACACCCGCTCCCACAGGTCGAAGGCGTACGTCAGCACGTTGGTCTTGCCGCACAGGGTCAAGGTGTTGTCCTTGTTGCGCCGCTGGGTGTACTCAAAGGCGTAGCGCAGGCAGCGCTCGACGCCCTTGCGAGTGTTGATCGATTCCTGCACCGCGATCTCGTCGGGCGTGCCCTTTTTGAGGAAGCCGCCAGAACCGGCGTACAGTCCCTCAGTATTTTCGCGCACCACCACAAAGTCGATGTCCTCCGGCCCCTTGTCCTTAATCGGCGTCGGCACGTTGGGATAGAGCTTGACCGGGCGAAGGTTGATGTACTGATCCAACTCAAAGCGCAGCCTCAGTAGAATGCCCTTTTCGAGGATACCCGGCTTCACATCGGGGTGGCCGATGGCCCCTAGGTAAATGGCATCAAACTGCCTGAAGTCGTCGGCCGCCGACTCGGGCAAGACCTCGCCGGTGCGCAAGTAGCGGTCGCCGCCAAAGTCAAACTCCACGGTCTCGTATTTGAATCCCTGCTTAGCGGCTACAGCGTCGAGTGCTTTCAGCCCCTCGACCACCACTTCAGGCCCTGTTCCGTCTCCGGGTATTACGGCAATTTTGTGCAATTATTTACCTCCGTCTATTCTCGTTCCAATTGGCAAAATAGCGCAGTCCTGTGACCACGATTCTAACAGCGACATACAGCAACATCACGCCGATTGTGAGGATCAACACCACGAACACCAACCCTGTCGCGATTAGAATCGCGCATATAACAGTTGCCGCGACAAAAGCCAAAAACAGCAAGGCGGTCGTCGGTATCAGCACCCGAGCTAATGGGTTGGTAACTTTCCGTCCGTTTACTTTGATGTGTCCCATCTTATCACCTTCTGTCAGAACCCCGCTACGTACGGCAGCTTCTGCGTAGTACTCTCAATCTGGTCGCCAGCGGCCAAAAGTTGACCCAGCGAGTCCCAGCTTCCCTTGAGAAACTGCTCGCGTGGGCCGTCGGCAATATCGGCTGCAACCTCGCCGCTAGCCCAGCGCACCTGCCGCGCTTCGAGGTCAATGGCCACCTCCTGCGCCGGATCGCTCTCGACCGCGTTCATCAAAGTCTGCATGTCCTCGGCTGCTACCCGCACACAGGGCAATCCCATGGCGATGCAGTTGCCAAAGAAAATCTCGGCAAAGGACTCGGCGACAAAACTCTTGATCCCCCAGCGCATCAGGGCCTGCGGCGCGTGTTCGCGCGAGGACCCACAGCCGAAGTTGGCATTGGCCAACAGGATCGACGCCCCTTGGAAACGCGCTTGGTCAAAGGGATGGTCGCCACCGGCGCGATCATCCTCAAAGGCATGAGCACCCAGATCCTCAAAGGTCACCGTCCGCAAAAAGCGAGCCGGAATGATGCGGTCGGTATCAATATCCGCTCCGCGCACCACCACGCCGCGGCCAGTTATCGTCTTAATCACACTCGAATTTTCCATTATATCTCCTTCTCTACCCCACCAACTCCCGCACATCCGCCACCTCGCCCGCCACCGCCGCCGCCGCGACCATCGCCGGACTCATCAGCAAGGTGCGGCCAGTGGGACTGCCCTGCCGGCCCTTGAAGTTGCGGTTGGACGATGAGGCGCACAGTTCGCGCCCTTGCAATTTGTCGGGATTCATCGCCAAGCACATGGAGCAACCCGCCCCCCGCCACTGGAACCCGGCTTCCGCAAAGATCTCGTGCAGGCCCTCGGCCTCGGCCTTGGCTCGCACCTGCTGCGACCCAGGCACCACGAGGGCGCGGACGCCAGAGGCTACCTTGCGCCCGCGAGCGACTCGGGCTGCCTCGCGCAAATCCGAGAGCCGGCCGTTGGTGCAGGAGCCGATAAACGCCACATCTACTTTAGTCCCGGCGATCTTCTGCCCCGGCGCAAAGTCCATGTAATCGAAGGCTTCCTCGACGGTGGACCGCTCGGCGTCGACAAAAGCGTCTAAGTCGGGCAAAGCTTGGTCAACACCGACCGATTGGCCCGGCGTAATGCCCCACGTCACGGTCGGGCCGATTTCGCGGCCGTCGATTTGGACTAGGTCGTCGTACTCGGCGTCTTCATCCGAGGCCATGGACTCCCACCACTCGACCGCGGACTCAAAATTGCGCGGCGCATGAGGCCGCCCGTTGAGATAGTCGTACGTCGTCTGGTCGGGATTGACGTACCCGACCCGAGCACCGCCCTCAATCGACATGTTGCACACCGTCATCCGCTCTTCAATGGACATGGCCTCAATGACTGAGCCGCCGTACTCATAGCCATAGCCAACGCCGCCATTGACCCCGAGCAGGCCGATGATGTGTAAGATGACGTCCTTGGCGTACACCCCTTCGCTCAGTACACCGCTGACCTCAATCCGCCGCACCTTGAGCGGATCCATGGCCAAGCACTGGGTGGCGAGCACGTCGCGGACTTGGCTGGTGCCAATGCCAAAGGCCACCGCGCCAAAGGCCCCGTGCGTCGAAGTGTGGCTGTCGCCGCAGGCAATGGTCATGCCCGGCTGGGTCAGCCCCAGTTCCGGGCCGATGACGTGAACCACTCCCTGGCGCTGATCATCAATGTTGAACAGCGGAATCTCAAACTCGGCGGCATTCTGCTCGATCGCGTCCATCATCTCCTCGGCCAAATCATCGACAAAGGGACGCTGCACCAAATCTGTGGGCACAATGTGATCCACGGTGGCAAAGGTGCGCTGTGGGAAGCGGACCGTAAGGCCGCGCTCCCGCAGCATCTCAAAGGCCTGGGGACTGGTCACCTCGTGGACCAAATGCAGGCCAACGAACAATTGCGTCTGCCCAGAGGGCAATTCGCGCACAGTGTGCGCGTCCCAAACCTTGTGCAACAGGGTCTTACCCATCTCCAATCTCCTCTACACGGTCTGATGCTGTTCTTTAGCGTTCTTTGCGGCTAGGCGATTCAGCGCATCGACATAAGCCCTCGCACTGGCCTCGATAACGTCAGTCGAAACACCCCGGCCCCGCGCCTGTTCTCCACTTCTCGACAGATGTACCGTCACCTCGCCCAGTGCTTGGCTACCGGAGGTGATCGCGCGAATCGCATAATCGTCCAGTTGTATATCGTCATCTTCTAGTGGATGGCTAGCGAGAGCTCGGTGAATGGCCTCATAAGTAGCGTCCACCGGCCCGTCGCCCTGAGCCGCTCCCTCCACAGGCTCGCCACCGGCGATGCTCAAACGCACCGTCGCCGAGGGCACGTCTCCGGTGCGGCTGACTGCGTGTAGGTACTTCAACTCGTAATAGGCTATACCCTCGCCGGGATCATCGTGGAAGATCTCGATCAGGTCCTCGTCGAAGACCTCCTTTTTTTTGTCGGCCAGTTCCAAGAACTTCTCGTACACCTTGTCCAGCTTTGCCTGATCTAGCTCGTAGCCCAAGACCTCCAGCCGGTGCCGCAGCGCCGCGCGTCCCGAGCGCGCCGTCAGTACGATCTCGGTAGCCTCCAGCCCCACGTCTTTCGGATCCATGATCTCAAAGGTATCGCGCTGCTTGAGTACTCCGTCCTGGTGGATGCCCGAGCTGTGGGCAAAGGCATTGGCGCCGACGATCGCCTTGTTGGGCTGGACTGCGATGCCCATTAAGCGACTGACCAACCGGCTGGTGGGGACGATTTCCTCGGTGACCACCTCGGTGTCAAAGCCGAAGTAGTCCTGGCGCGTCTTTAGCGCCATGACGATCTCCTCCAACGAGGAATTGCCGGCCCGCTCTCCCAAGCCGTTAATCGTGCATTCGGCTTGGCGTGCGCCGTTTTTGATCGCGGAGAGCGTGTTGATTACCGACATGCCCAAATCGTCGTGGCAGTGGACGCTGATAATGGCGTCTCCACTGTTGGGTACCTGATTAAGGATTCGGGCGATCAGCGCCCCAAACTCCTCGGGCACGGCATAACCCACGGTGTCGGGGATGTTGATCGTCGTGGCCCCTGCCGCGATGGTCGCCGCGATGATTTCATTGAGGTAGTTGGGTTCGGTGCGAGCGGCATCCATGGGCGAAAACTCGACGTCATCGCAGCACGACTTGGCCTGCTCCACCGCGGCCACCGCCATTTTCAGCACTTCTTCTCGGCCCTTGCGCAACTGGCCTGAGAGGTGAATATCCGACGTGCCGATGAAGGTGTGGATCCGCGGCCGGGGCGCGTCTCGGAGTGCCTCTCCAGCCCGCTCGATGTCCTTGGGTACGGCGCGGGACAGGCCGCAGATTACCGGCCCGGCAACTTCCTGCCCAATGCGGCGTACGGCCTCAAAGTCTTCGTTGGAGGACACCGGAAAGCCGGCCTCGATAATATCGACTTTCAGCCGCGCCAACTGGTGGGCGACTTCCAGTTTTTCCCGGACGGTCAGCGAGGCACCGGGCGTCTGCTCGGCATCCCGCAGCGTGGTGTCGAAAATATATACGCGATTTGCATCAGCCATGATGTATTCTTTCCTGGCTGGCCAGATGAGGTGGTACAAGCGGCAGACGGTCCCCTCCAGCCGTGCAGAGACCGCCTACCGACCAAAGGTCGGGGTCGGAACTCAACTCGCTAAGTAGGGGTTCCATCGCGCTCACCTCCTCTCAAGGTTTTCCTATTTGTTACTTGTCGTCCAGCCAGCTCATCATCGCGCGCAGCCGGGTGCCGACGGTCTCGATCAGGTGCTCGGAATCGCGGCGCTTGATCGCATTGTACACCGGGCGACCCACTTGGTTTTCGGCCAGCCATTCCCGCGCAAAGTGGCCGTTCTGCACGTCGGCGAGAATTTGCTTCATCTCCGCTCGCGTCTGCTCGGTTATCACCCGCCGCCCGCGCGTCAAATCGCCAAACTCCGCAGTATCCGAAATCGACGAACGCATGTTGGCGATGCCGCCCTCGTAGATCAGATCGACGATCAGTTTGACCTCGTGCAGGCATTCGAAATAAGCGACCTCGGGCTGGTAGCCAGCCTCGACGAGCGTGTCGAACGCCGCGCGGATCAGCTCGGTCAAACCGCCGCACAGCACCACCTGCTCGCCGAACAAGTCGGTCTCCGTCTCCTCGCGGAAGGTCGTCTCAATGACTCCGGCCCGGCCGCAGCCAATCCCCTTGGCATAGGCCAAGCCGACCTCGTGTGCCCGTCCAGTGGCGTCTTGGTACACGGCCAACAGGCCCGGCACGCCACCCCCTTGCTGGTACACGCGGCGCACCAAGTGCCCCGGCCCTTTGGGCGCGACCATGAACACATCGACATCGGCCGGCGGCACCACCTGCCCAAAGTGGATGTTAAAGCCGTGGGCAAAGGCGAGGGCATTGCCCGCTTCGAGATTGGGGCGGATATCGGCTTCGTACACGGCCTTCTGGACCTCGTCGTTGATCAGGATCACCACGATGTCCCCCCGCTTGCTGGCCTCGGCCACATCGGCTACCTCCAGCCCTTCGGCCTCGGCCTCAGCGCGCCGCTGGCTACCCGCGCGCAGGCCCACCACCACCTTGACGCCGCTCTCCGACAGATTGAGCGAATGCGCGTGGCCTTGGCTGCCGTAGCCGATGACGGCCACGGTCTTGTCCGAGAGCAAATCGAGGTTGGCGTCGTTGTCGTAGTACATCTGCATGAAAAATTCTCCTTCACTGAGGGCGTTGAGATTGTTTGATAGACATAGTTAGCTGACAGCCTATGCGTTTGCAGCGGCTTCGTCCGTTAATTGGGCTGTTAAATGTGGAACGAGGGGCGAAGCCTACTTGACCGGCCGGCCAATAATAAGCAGTAGGTCGAGGAGGATAAGTCGGAGGCGCGCCCACACTGGTGTCGGGCGGAAAATACGCGGGAACTGGAACGGCGCGCTCATTGTCATTAAACCTAAGTAATCCAAGAAGTTAGCGTTCAATTTAGGAAGGCTCCAATATACGGCGCGCAAAGGGGAATGTCAAGCGATGTAGCGGAATCGCCCATCCTGCCCTAATTTACCGCACGCATTGAATTCCAACCGCGAAATCCCCTGTGGCCGACACCTTTGAAATCCAACTCGTCGCCGACGACACTGCTTGGGACGCCTTCGTCCACCAAGCCGTCGGCGGCACGGTATTTTCCACTAGCGCGTGGCTCCACTGTGCTGCGGCTGCCACCAGCGGTCAAGTCCACCGCCTCGGTTGCTACCGCAATGGTTCCCTCGTGGCCGGTATCAGCGGCTTGGCTCGCCGCCGCATGGGTCTCTACCGCCTCGAAACCCCGGAGCTGACGCCCCACACCGGCCTGCTCCTAGCTCCGGTCGACAGCAAGAAACCAGCCACAGTCGAAGCCGCCCAACACCGCGCTTGTACGCACCTGCTAGACTATATCGCCAAACACTACCACCGCACCTTCCTAGTCCACGCGTCGGCCATCGCCGACGTGCGGCCCTTCACTTGGCAGGGCTGGGACGCGCACCTGCGCTATACTTATCAGCTAACCCTCGGCGCTAGCGACACCCTCTGGGAAGGGCTGGCAAACCTCAGACGCCGCGACATCCGCAAAGCCGAAAAACTGGGCTATCAACTCCAAACCACGGATGACACCGCGCTTTTTCGGCGACACTACGAGGCCACGTACTCCAACCAAACCAGCGGCCCCCCGGTCGCCTCATCTATGGCCGAGCGCTTTGTCGCTTTGGTCCTAGAAGCCGGCCTAGCCAAGGCGTACAAAATCGCCGACTCCGACGGGACAGTCGCGGGCCTCGTCGTCTTTGCCGAGGGCCACGACACTGCTTATTTCTGGACCGGGGGGTCGGATCCCGCCTTTAACCACACGGGCGCAAATTCGCTTTTGTTCTGGCAATACTGGGAGACCTGTTCCCAACAGTACTTTGACTTCGTCGGCGCCAACATGCCGAGCATCGCCTTTTTCAAGCGCGGCTTTGGCTGCGACCTCGTACCGTACTACGCAGTCGTCGGCTACAAGAGCCGCTGGGTCAAACGCGCTTTTGACCTCCGCCAAGCATTGCGCGGCTGATGGGTCTCAATAGTGCAATTGAGTCACCGACTTAGATATTAACGCAATCGCCACCGCGGACATACCCACCAAGCCCATGCCGCAGGCGTATCCAGCCAACAACACTGGCGCGTATTGCCGCCACTGCTGCGCCCCAAAGCGCGGCTCCAGCCAATAGCGGGCCAGCAGGGCACCGGCCATCTCCGGAATCAGCAAGTGCGGCAGCCCCCCAAGACCGCGCACAAACCCGTACACCAGCGAAATCGGCCACCCCAACCACGACATCACCCCAAACAGCCCCCCGGCCATCACAAAACTCCCCGCGATCCACCAGCCCTTAATCGCCTGATCAAACAGCGTCTCCCCGCCCAACGTCGCCGAGTACCACAAGCACTGGCGCAGCGCAATGAGATGCCAATACGTCTGCGCGTATTGGAAGGTCGGCGAGGGAATGGGCTCCATCTGCCAGACCAGCGACCAAAACACAAAGCCGCAGACCAAGCTCAGCGGCAACAGCAACAGTTCGGCCTTGAGAATCGACGAGAAGCGCGTCCCGGTCAGTTCCACTTCGCGGAAGAGTTGGGCGCGCCGACCGTGATCAGAGTATGGAATGGGCGCGAACCATATATCAATACCTTTGTAGCCGCTCAAAATGAAAGCGCCTTCGCGCAGCAGCGGAAAGCTGACCAACTGTCCCGTCAACCCGGCCATGCGTGCATTGACATACGAAATCACCGGAGTCACCACGAAGCCAAAAAGCAGCAAAAAGATCAGCGGAAACTCGTCGTCGTCCAGCAGCAACACGCAGAGCCAGATCATGGCCAACGTCGATAGGACATATCCGCCAATCGCTATCCACAGTGGGAAGTCGCCCCGGCCAGCCGGCGTATTCCGCAACGGGCGATGCCCGCCCTGACGGCGCGCGGCCCGCACTGACAGCACGGCGTGCACCAAGCCAATCGCGCCCACAGCCGCGCCCGCGCCAATGTACACGCTCATCCACACGTCGATGTCATTGGCGAAATTGGTCAGGATCGCGTCCATGCCCGGCCGCCAGTGCGTCAACATGCCAGCGTGGTAGAGAATCGGGCTGCCCAAGGCGTGGACCATGGCCGCGGCAAACGTGCCGACGACGATCCAAAACGGCAGCACCATCCCCAACAACACCAAGCCCAAGTCCGTGCCAATGCCCAAGGGCGCGGCCGGCAGAATGGTCTCCGTAGTGCGCGTCAGGTCAATCCAAGGGATGGGCAGCAGGACGATAGGATCGCTGGCGATCAACCCAGTCAGCGCCGGCAACCCCACGTACACCGCGCCGAACAACAACCCAATCCCCATGCCCACTGAGAAAACCCGCCAGCGCCAGCTATCCCGTCCCTCGTCGCTCTCGGCCAACGCCGTCGCCCCCTGCGCAGCGACTGGGGCCAACGGAAAGGGCAAGCGCTCCACATCGGACGTGACCCGAAAGAGGATGTAGCCAAGCGTAAACCACTCGACCCGCGACAGAAACTGCGAGGCGACCAGCACGACCATTGGCGGGATCCACGCCCGGTGCAAAAAGCTGCGCCCCATCAGCGCATCGGAACCAATCGGCGGCGCGACCCATTCCGGGATGTGCTCGGCAATGCCAAAACCAGCCGCGGCCTGCGATTGCACGAGGTACTGGTTCCACACCAGTTGCCCAAACGGCCCCCCCGCCAACATGGTACCGCCAATGACGCCGGCCAAGCCACCGGCAATGTAGTAGATCAGGTAAATCTCCTGGCGCGTCAGCGCCGAAAAGGAACGCCGCGCCAACTCGGAAAACAGGATGATGGTCACCCACTCGGCGGCGGCACCAAGCGATGCGCCGGCAATCAGGCCCATGTAAATGGCACCGGGCATCATGATAAAGCCGACGAAGAACGCCCCGGCCACAGTCCGCACAGTAAAGCCCTCGCGGAAGCGCGTCGGGGGCTGCATCAAGTCGCGGTAGCTAGTTAGATCATTAGCCGTCACGGTCGATATCCACCCCCCATTTCACCTTGTAATAGCGCGACCGCGGCCCACACCAGCCGCATCGCTACCTCGCCGCAAATCATTCCCAAGAAAAACGGCATGACCCGCCGGTAGGTCTGCGCCCCGCCGTAGCGCACCGCCAGCCACTTGCACAGCCAGCCGCACAACACCGACCCCCACACCAGCCAGCCAAAACCCGTGCCAAACACAAAGCCCATCGGATGCAAGGGCCAGCGCAGAAAGTGCTGGCGCATCAACGCCAAGAAATAGGTACAGCCCGCCCCAGCCGCGTGAAATCCCAAGCGCACCCAATCCGTGCCCCCATCCACCGTACCCGCGTCTTTGAACAAGTAGTTGTAGTAGCGACCAATGCGCGCCTCAGACCGCGCGCCGCCCTGCTCCTGCAAGGCGAACAGCCCATGCTCGTACATCGTCTCCAGCGAAAACAAGTAGCCAGCTCCCAACCCAACGGCCAACCCCAAAGCCATCCCCCAAATCAAGCGGCGCGGCGACACTCCGTGAATCTCGGCCAACTTCAGTCCCTCAAATTGCAGGGCGGGCCAGATCCCAATCATCGTAAAGCCAAACACCGCCAAGAAACCAAATCCCATGTAGGTCTCGTCGGCAAAATGCCCAGCCCCGGTCCCCAACACCACGAAGAACAGATAGCCTACAATCTGCGGCATCCCCACAATGGGCAGGCCCCCGTCGATCCGCAGCCGCGCAAACGTCAATGCCAACAGCAACACCAGCACCAGCGCCGCAATGCCCATCAGCGGCGGCACCCCCAAAGCCGTAGTCCACGCCCACAGCACCAGCAACCCGACGACCAGCCCCCACGTAGCCGGACTGCGCCAAGAGACCGCCTCCGCCAAGGCCCGCCGCGCCGACCACAGACTGAACAGCCCTAAAAACAGCAAGCCGCCGCGCGCCTGCGTCATAAAAAAGGGAAAGTGACTCGGCCAATCTAGCCACGGCGACCCATGCCCGGGAATGAAGTCGCCGCGATATTCCGAGCGTCCGAGAAAGTGGCCCACCAGCAATTGCACGCGGGTGAGCAGATAGAAAAACCACGTGCTGAACGACACCTCCACGGGCGCGAGAAACGCCGCACCCACCAGCAGTGGGACAAACTCAAAGTGGAACGGTGATTCAAAAGGGGCCATGGCTTTCCACGGATCGTCGAGCAGGAAATGCTCCATTGCCAAGACCGTGGTAATCTCGGGCACAGACGGCGCATAGTGGTGCCATCCATTGATCCCCAACAGCACCCCCGGCACCAACGCGCCCCACCAAAACAGCCGCTGGCCAAACAGTTCTCCGGCAATGAGGGCGCGGGGGACTTCGAGCAGCGGAAATCCCAACCGCTCGGTCTCCAGCCAGCGCTGCCGCAACAGCCACACCAAGCAAAAGCAGGTTAAAAAGAACGCGCCGAAAAACACACTCCACATCGTCAACGGCCACAGCCACGCCCCCCAAGGGATGGCCGCGCCGCCTTCAAAAGCCCCGATGGCCGGTGCCTCATTCGGCCCACCCGGCACCAACCAGTCTGGGACAACTTTCAAAAAGCGGTAATAAGGGCCGGTCGGCTGGGCAAAGCCCCCATAGAAACCCGTCACCAAGCCCGGCAAAAACCGGTGCATCAGACCGGACGCGGTCGCCGACACCCCGATTACCAGCGCGGCGTAAAGCACCGCGCGATCCCCCGGGCCAAGCCAGCGACGCATTAAGGTAACGGCTGCCAAAGCCCCTATTGGCACGGCGAAAAAGACCTGTGCCCCCGGCGCACTCCCGGCCCCGGCCAAATACGGGCCGTTGTACAGCAATTCGACGCGCTGGAGCAACCACCCGCTCGCGACCGTGATGCCGACGATGAGCGCGGCTAAGCGCAGCGCGGCCATCTCGTAAATCTTTCTACCATTTCTTGCGTTGTCCTAGTCGCCATTTTAGACCAACCCATATTGACACCTACATACGTTAGACCAAAGAACCCACGCCAGAAAGCCTCATCAGAGCTTTAGCGGCTGTCCTCAAGATCGGCTACTTGACCGTTGCGGAGAGAGGCCATTTTGTATTGGGCGATGACGCTAACGAGGGTGAATTCGCAGTACGCAAAATATCCCAAAAGCAGGAGAATCCCATGAGTGTGAAATCCGTTTATATGATGACCGATTTGGAAGGCGTGGCCGGCGTCGATGATT
>JAPPEF010000015.1 GCA_028875335.1 Gemmatimonadota bacterium | reverse complement strand
GCGGTCACCACGCTGCTGCCACCGGACCCGCCCATGCCGACGATGCCGTCAAACCGGCCCTCGGCGTATCCTTGCTCCGCCAATTTGGCCGCGCCCTCACCCATAGCCTTCATGGCAGCACCGCGATCGCCAGCCGCGCGCAGCGACTCCAGCGACGCGCCAGCAGCCGCGGCCACCGCGCTAGCATCCACATCCACGGCAAAGGCTTCGCACTCGCCCATAACGCCCGTGTTTACCGCCAAGACTTCGTGGCCGCGGGCCAAAATTTGCTCGCGCAAGAAGGCGTATTCCACGCCCTTCGTATCAAACGCCCCAACCATCATAATCGTAGCCATAACGCTCTCCTCAAGCTGGCGTCGTTAGGTGTTTTTTGTCATGCTGAGCAGCGGAGTAGGGGCAACCCTCGTGGTTGCCCTCGTCGGATCCCGCTAGCTGAATACGCGGTGTCGCATGGGCGCCCACAAGGGACGCCCCTACACCTATCGGTTCGGCCCAGATGCGTAACATCGGCCTGTAATATGCGGTTCAGCTAAAGCGCCGCAACCGGAGCGCGTTCATCACCACCGACACCGACGAAAAGGCCATCGCTAAGCTCGCCAGCATTGGATTGAGCAGCGGGCCGCCGAATAGGTACAGCGCGCCCGCAGCTATCGGAATGCCCGCAGTGTTGTAAAAAAACGCCCAGAACAAATTCTGCTTTACGGTTCGCACAACCGCTCGGCTCAGCTCAATGGCCCGAGCCACATCTGCCAACCGGCTGTGCATGAGCACCACCGGAGCAGACGCGGCCGCCACATCCGTCCCGGTGGCAAAGGCCATGCCCACATCGGCGGTGGCCAGCGCGGGCGCGTCGTTGATCCCGTCGCCGACCATGGCCACGCAGCGTCCCTCGGCCTGCAATGCCTGCACGGTCGCGGCCTTGTCTGCGGGCAAGACCTCGGCGCGTACAGTCTCAATTCCCACCTGACGCGCCACCGATTCAGCAGCCGAACGGCTGTCGCCCGTGAGCATCACCACCTCCAAGCCGCCTTGGCGCAACCGAGCCACATCGTCCTTGCTCTGCGGACGGGGGCGGTCGGCCAAAGACACGCGACCGACCAACGCGCCCGCCACCGCGACCCACGCGACGGTGGCACCGTCCGCCGAGCCACTGTCCTCATCTACACGAACTCCCACTGCGGCCATCATGGCGCGATTGCCCACCACTACCTCCTCACCTTCCACTGCGGCCTGCGCGCCTTTGCCCGGACTCGCCACAACGTCGATAGCCTCTGGCATGGCAAGGCCCCGCTCTGTCGCGGCGGCCACAATCGCCGCAGCCAGCGGATGCTCCGAGCCGCGCTCCACGGCCGCGGCCAAGCTCAGTACTTCGTCGGCACTGCGGCCGTTTAACGGCTCCACCGCCACGACCTGAGGCCGCCCCTCGGTAATCGTGCCGGTTTTGTCCAGCACCACGGCATCCACTTTGTGCGCCGTTTCCAGCACTTCTGGGCTTTTGAACAGAATGCCTAAATGCGCGCCGCGTCCCGTGCCGACCATGATCGCGGCCGGTGTGGCCAAGCCCAAGCTGCACGGACAGGCGATGATCAACACGGCCACAAAAACCTGCAACGCAAAACTCAAATCCTCCCCAGCCCACAGCCAACCCACCGCAGCCACTGCGCCTATGACCAGCACGGCTGGCACGAAATACCCAGCTACTACATCGGCCAAACGGGCAATCGGCGCTTTGCCCGCCTGCGCGGCCTCGACTAAGCGCACCATCTGCATCAGCAGCGCATCCCCACCTACGCGCGTTGCACGCACCATGAGCGCGCCCGCGCCATTGAGGCTGCCGCCAGTCACCTCATCACCCAGTACCTTGGCCACGGGCAGCGACTCGCCGGTCAGCAGCGACTCATCCACCGTAGAATTTCCTTCGATGATTTCGCCGTCGGCCGGAATGCGTTCGCCCGGACGCACGCGCAGGCAGTCGCCGACTTCGATGGCATCAGCCGCAATTTCCCGTTCCCCATCATCAGTCACCAGCGCGGCCTTGTCGGGTTTGAGCTGCAACAAGGCCCCTATGGCCTCCTCGGCCCGTAACCGCGAGCGCGCTTCGAGATAGCGACCCATCAGCATCAGGGTGAGGATTGTCGCAACCGTCGGGAAATAGGAGTCAAACGCCGCAGTTGCACCCACGGCGACGGACCCCAAGCCCCAAGCACTGTAGAGCCACGCCGCAACCGTGCCAATGGCGATGAGCGAAAACATATTGGGTCGGCCCCGCCACAGAGCCTGCCCGCCCTCGGCATAGATCTGGCGGCCAATCCACATCACCGGCAGCGCCAACAGCAGGTGCAAAATGCCCACCCGCAGCGGATGCTGAGCCAAGGACAGCGCCGGAACAACGGGTGCGGCCATCTGCTCGACCATCTCCACTGCAAAGAGCGGCAACCAAAATACAACAGCCCAGCGAAACGCCCCCGCTTGCTCAGCCAGTTCGACCCGCTTGCGCTCCTGCCGCCTAGCCGCGCCTTCGGCTTCAGGCACTTGCACCCGCGCCCGGAACCCCGCTTCTCCCACGGCCGCCGCAATGCTTTCCTCATCCACAGCCGCCGGATCAAAGCGCACGGCCATCTGCTCGGTCGCCAAGTTGACGTCAGCCACTTCAACGCCGGCCAAGCCGGACACCTGCTGCTCGACCTGCCGCACGCAGCCAGCGCAGTGCATGCCCTCAATGGCGAAATGTTGCTCTCTACTGTTTGCCGTCATGTTGCAACCTCGCAATTCAACCGACGAACTCGTTTGGCGCGGTGGTTTTCAACGCTGTCACGGGGTTGAAAACCCCCAAGCCATCCGCTTCGCCTCAGTCGAGCGCGCCAATCAATTTCTTGATCTGCCCCCAAGTCGTCTCCTCAACCGCCGTGTCTGGCGGTGGCAG
>JAPPEF010000174.1 GCA_028875335.1 Gemmatimonadota bacterium | reverse complement strand
AGGAGGTCAAGCGGCTGCGCGCAGCCATCCTCAACGCGCCCGAAGAAGCCGCCCACCACTACAATCTCGGCCTGTTCTTCGTCCGGCACGGGTACTTTACCCAAGCCGAGAACAAATTCGACCGGGCCGTCGCCCTGCGCCCCGGGGATCTCGATCTGCTCAACCGCCTCGCCGGCGATCTCCTAAAGCTGCAACAACCCGAAGCTGCGCTGCGCTACTTACAGGTCGCTCTCGACCAAGATCCAGAGTACTTTCCCGCCTTGATCAACGCCGGCCACATCGCCGGCCAACTTGGACACTACGACGAGGCCGTCGCCTATTGCCGCCAAGCGGTTGCAGTGCGCCCGGACGACGCCGAGGGCTGGTACCTCCTCGGCTTGGGCTTGCTCAGCAATGGGGAACGCGCCGCAGCCGAACAGGCGTTGCGCCGCAGCCTAGCGCTGAGTGCGGACGGCGCTGCGCTGCGCGCTAAGACCCAGCAACTTCTCAACACCCTGAAACAACAACCCACAGAAACGCCGTGATTGCACTACTTTCGCTCTTTTTGCCCCTTGCCCTCTCTCTCGCTTGTAGTGAGCCAGATTCCCGCGCCGAGGATTGGTCCCAACACTATCAAGCCGGACGCGTAGCCCTCGGCCAGAGCCGCTTCGCCGAGGCCGAACAAGCCCTATCCCACGCTCTGACCTTAGCCGAGACCTTTGCCCCCGACGACCCGCGCTACGGTCGCACCGCCCACCAATTCGCCCAGCTCCACGTCGTGCGCGGCGAACTCGCACGGGCCGAAAGTCTCTACCAACACTTGCGCGAGCGGCAAGCGACCATCCCAGACGACCATCCCGACAAAGTGTTGACGCTCGACAAGCTCGGTGACACCTATCGGCTCCAGCAGCGACCGACCGAGGCCGCCGCGCTCTACGACCGCGTCCTCGCCTTCCAACAGACGCACCAAGGCGACGAGGAAGTCGCGGCTACCATGCAGAAGTTATCCGACCTCTACCGCGCACAGGGCGACCGCGCCGCGGCCGATTCCCTCGCGCAGCGCGCCCACGCCCTAAACCTCCGCGCCCGCGCCCATGCCCTGTTCCTCCAAGGCCACTACCAACGGGCCGGGCCCCTGTACCACAGCGCGCTCGCCCTGCAGGCAGACGACCATCTCGACTTGGCCCGCACCTGTTACTACCTAGGCCGCCTATACGACGCACAGGATCGCTATCGGCAGGCCGAGCACTTCTACCGGCGCGCCCTAGCCGCGTCTCCTGCCAGCGACCCCGACCAAGTCGGCGCAGCCCTCGCCGACCTCCTTGCCCGCAAGGCCGCCGACCATCCCTAATTCCCACAGGAGCCTCTTTATGAATCACCCCCCCACAGAGTTCAAACGCATTGCCGCCACCGACCTCAGAGCTTTTGGCACGGCCTGCCTCCGCGCCGCTGGCATGTCCGCTGCGCACGCCGCGCAGTTGGCCGACCTGTTGACCAATTCGGACTTGCGCGGCGTGCGCTCGCACGGCACCCGCGCTCTGTACGGGTATTGCTGCACGCTTCGCGACAAAAAGGCCAACCCCGACCCAGACATCCGCGTCCTGCGCGAAAGCGACACCCACGTCTTTGTCGATGGCGATGGCAGCCTCGGGTACGCGCCGACCATGCTGGCCGCGGAACGCGCCATCGCCAAAGCCAAGGGAAAGGGTCTCGCCATCGGCGCGGCCTGCCACATTGGACACTACGGCTCAGCGGGACACTACGTGCGCCGCGCCATGGCGGAAAACTGCGTGGGCTTCTCGGTGCAAGCGGCCTATCCCCAGTACTACCCCAGCAACGACGGCAAGCGCGCCGCCCACTACGGCAACCCGCCCTTGTGCTTTGGCCTGCCCGGACAAGAGGGGCCACCAGTAGTGCTCGACGCAGCCACCTGCATCCTCGCCGACTACCAACGCGGCGAGCAGATCGAAGCCATTGAAGAGCTGATCCCGGCGGCCTTCTTCAAATCCATGGGCTACACCGCGGTCGCCACCCTGCTCGGTGGGGCTTTTGTTGGCCAGGGTGGCGACCGCGCCCGCGAGATTGCCGCGCAATGGCCGGCCGCGCGCATGGGCAGCTTAATCCTCGTCCTCGACTTGAGCCTCTTCGCACCCACTCCGCAAGTGCGCCACGGCGTCGATGAGTTGGTGCGCCTAGCGAGCGAGCAGATGATCCCGCTACGTGGGTACGATGCAGTCACCTTACCCGGCACGCCCGAACACCGCAATGAAGAAGCATACGCACGCGACGGCGTACCCATCGGCTTAGAAGACATCGAGCGCCTAGCCGAGTGTGGCCGAGCCTTTGGCATTGCGCCCCCGTGGCTGGACTAACACCGCGCCGGTCTCTACCTTAACGAACCGCAAAAAGGAGACATTCTATGAGCCTGACGCGCGCGCGCCACGCCGAGCTAAAGCGCTATGCCATCCAATTGCGCCGCCTAGTCGTCGAGTCGGTACACCACGCTGGAGCCGGCCACTTGGGCGGCCCCATGTCCGCAGCCGACTTGCTCGTCGCCCTGTACTTCGCCGAGCTAAACATCAACCCGGCCCAGCCCCGCGACCCAGACCGCGACCGCTTCATCTTGTCCAAGGGGCACTCCTCGATTGGCCTCTACGCGGCTTTAGCCCTGCGCGGCTACCTGCCCATTGAAGAACTCGCCACTTTTGACGCCATTGACTCTCGCCTCCAGGGCCACCCGGACATGAGCGTCCTCCCCGGCCTCGACATGTCCACCGGCTCGCTGGGCCAGGGCCTGTCGCCCGGCCTCGGCATGGCCCTCGCCGCCCGGCTGAAGGGACAGGACTTTCGCACTTGGGTGATGATCGGCGACGGCGATTCGCAGGAGGGGCAAATATGGGAGGCGGCCTTTGTCGCAGCGCGCTACGGCCTCGACAATCTCACCGCCATCCTCGACTGGAACGGCCTCCAGCAAT
>JAPPEF010000275.1 GCA_028875335.1 Gemmatimonadota bacterium | reverse complement strand
TGGTGGCGTTGGAAATGGTGCAAGGGGCCGTGTGCTATTTGGAATACGATTTCCCCGACAAAGTGTGCTTGGTGCTCGGCAACGAGAGCAAGGGCGTCTATCGACAGACGTTGGCGTTGTGCGATGGGGCGGTCTATATCCCCATGTACGGCAAAGGGCCGTCGATGAATGTGCACGTGGCGGGGGCGCTGGTGGCGTATCAGGCATTGGTGGGGGGAGGAGGTAATTGATGCAGATTGTGCACTAGACGAGATTGATAACCTATCGCTCCGGCAATATCGGAAACGACTCGATATCCCCCGCGACGGTCTCCAGCAGGGTCTCGATCTCCCGCTTGTCGCCCTCGTCCAGCGCCAGCTTGCCTGCCGGTGCCCGTTCTACTAGCGTGCTGAACACCCCTCGGCGCTTGAGGATATAGCGCATAAAGGGGTGGTTCTCGAGAATGATCAGTGGCAACAGGCGGCGGTGCATCGTGCGCGCCTCCTCCTCCTGACCGGCCCACCACAGTTCAGTGATTTTGGCCAGCACATCGGCCAGTTCGCAGGCTGGCATATTGCCATTGGCACCGCGGCGCATCTCATCGGGCAAAAACTTGCCCGCCGCCCCGCCGAAGATGCACTTGACTCGGTCGCCGACCATCTCAGCCACCTCGGCGATGTGCTTAGGGCCGGGCTGCCGCTCTTCCTTGACGTATTCGACCTGCGGGATCTCATCGACCAGTTGTGCCACCTGCTCGCCGCGCAACGGCGCGTACATATCGGCGTTCTGCACCATGATCGGCCCGTCGAACACCCCGGCCAAGCGCCGGTACATGTCCATCGCCGTGGCCGCGTCGGTGCGCGCCGGCGTCATGGCGATAATCGAATCCGCCCCGGCTTTTTGGGCTGCCTTCGCATAGAGCAGCACCTGCGGCACCGAGATCCCGGAACAGCCGAAGACCACGGGCAGGCGGCCGTTGACTTCCCCCAGCACCGCGTCTAGTCCCCGGATCCGCTCCTCCTCGCCCAAAAACCAGAACTCCCCGACCATCACTGGCCAGACGATGCCGTGCTGGCCGCTCTCGCAGCAGAAGTTGGCCACCTTCTTCAGGTCGTCAATGTGAATCTCGAGGTCTTCCCTGTACGGCGTCGGCAACAGGCCGAAGACCCCTTTCATGTCGTCAAATCGCGCCATCGTTCATCCTTTCCATTAGTTACCCCAACGGCGGTTGGGCTGCTAGCAGTCTCCGCTGGCGACTTCCAGATGCCAACGGGCCTACACATATAACCTGATCTTTTTGCGTCGGAACCGCGTCCTAAGTGTGTGATTGCTCTAAAGCGGCGTACTGGCCAATGAGTTCGTCGTACGCGGCTACGGCTCTTGGCTCCGGTCCGATGGTCGATCCGGCGACCGGTTGCGCGAATGGCTCGACGACTTCCGCCCACGAAGGCGCATGGCCGGCTTTGGATTGGTGAGCGTGGGCGGCGCGCAAGGCAGCGCCTAGAGCTGCTGAATTGGTCGTCTCAAAGCGGTGGACCGGACAGTTGTGGACATTGGCGAAGACGCGCAGGATTTCGGCGTTGGCCGATGCGCCGCCGGTGACGTAGAGCGAGGAAATTTCTACTCCCATCCAACGCGCGTGGATGCGCGAGGAAAAGGCTTGCGCCTCAATGACGGCGCGGACATTGGCCGGCGCGTCGGCGGGGTCGAGGTTTTGGCGAACGACGTTGGCCGTGGGGACTTTAGGGACGATTTCTGGCGCGAAGTAAGGGAGCATCAGAGCGCCATTGTTGCCTGGGGGCGTGGCGCGTAAGGCGCTGGTGAACTGATCCCAATTCATGCCGTATTGGTCGCGTACGGCCTCGCGGGCTAAACTGCCGTTGAGGTAGCAAGTTAGGGCCATGTAGTGCGTACTGTCGGGCGAGGCGAAGACCGCGCCTTCGCCGGCTGTGGAGGTGCGCGGCTGGTCCATGCAGGCGAACAGAGTGTCCGAAGTGCCCAAGCTCAGGGCGACTTGCCCGGGGGCGACGAGGCCGAGACCGATGAGGCTGCACGGATTGTCGCCAGAAAAGGGCAGCACCAAGCAGTCGTCCGCAAAGCCGTAGCGAGCCGCGTAATAAGGACTGATGGGGCCGACGGGCTGGCTAGAGGGGGCGATGGATAGGAGTTTGGCGGCTAGGTCGGGAGCGGTAGCGTCGAGCGTACGTGCACTCCACTGGCGTGCGGCAATGTCCATCATGTTGGTGCCGCTGCCGTCGCCCGGATCAACGCCGACGAGCCGTCCGGCGAGCAGGCTGGCGACGTAGGAGCTGACCAAGCCGATGTAAGTAGTGTTGGCGTAAGCGTCGGGTTCGGTTTGGTAAAACTTGCGGATCTGCGGGCCGCTGAAGCGCTCAAAGGCCGCGTTGCCCGTGAGCGCGAGGAGTGCATCGCGCCCGCCGACGCCCGCTTCGATCTCGGCGCATTGCGAGGCCGTGGAAGTGTCCATCCAGATGGGAGAAGTTGGTCGGGAGAAGATGGGGGCGAGCTGGTCTTTAAGCGGCTGGCTGGGTGCCAGACGCGCTAGGGCCGGGCCAGCGCTGGCGTTGAGATAGACAGTGCCGTGCTGTTGGCCGCTGCCTCCGACAGCCCGCACGGTGACGAGATCGTGGCCTTGGTCGGCGAGCGTTTGCAGAAGTAGGTCCAGCGCTTCGGCCCACATCAGGGGCGCGCTGTGGACCACGCCCTCACCGAGGTCGAGGACGCCATTGACGATTCCATAAGTGGCTTTGAAGTGCTCGTCGAAGTTGATGGACGCTTCGGCGACGATGGCGCGTTGCTCCGCGTCGATGAGCAGTCCGGTGATGGACTGGGTGCTAGAGTCGATGCCCAAATACTTGCTCATAGAAATGCCCCGCCGTAATTTTTGTGAGTTATTTACACCAAAATTAACAAACGCGCTGGGGAGGACAAAACCAATGGAGGCAGTGGCGGTG
>JAPPEF010000002.1 GCA_028875335.1 Gemmatimonadota bacterium | reverse complement strand
GCGTCCGCGCCTTTAGCGCTTGGAGTTCCCAATTGGCCCCCCGCCTTTTGGAAGTCTCCCCTAAGCAAACCTCTAACGATGGCATAGCCTCTGTCCAAGCACGGCGACAAGACGGATCGCAAAAATGCAACTGAGCTTGGCCCGCATACCAAGCCGGAACCTCGATCTCTAGCCGACAGTATGCACAGTTAGTAGCAACCTGCTCATTGCCGCCAGCAGGACATCGCTTGCCAAAATCAAACCCCATTTGATCGCTAGAAGACATGATAGACCAC
This sequence comes from Gemmatimonadota bacterium, assembly GCA_028875335.1. The sequence continues at coordinate 28,096 of JAPPEF010000002.1, read as the reverse complement.
AGGGCTAATTTTATACGGGATTCTAGTCCTTCATATACTCTCGCCTCTTTTTGAAGCTACCTAAAAGAAGCCGAATTAAATAGCCTAGGAACCCCGCCTTGCCCCTTCTCCCCACTTCTTATATATTTAAATCTTTTTACCAAAGGAGCGCAAAATTGCCCAAACTCAAGTCTGCCCAAAAGCACCAAGCCTCTAGCGCCAAGGCCTACGCACGCAACCGCGCTCTTCGCTCGCGGATGCGCACGGCCCTTAAAAAAGTCCGTCAAGCTCCGGACAAAGCCTCGGCCGAGATCGCTCTACAGGCAGCAATTTCGACTGTCGACAGGACCACTAGCAAAGGCATCATTCACAAAAATACCGCTGCTCGCTACAAGTCGCGGCTGAGCCACCTCGTGCAAACGATAGCCTAGTATTTCCCTTCATTCAAAGGCACGAGTACTCAAGTAGCGCAACCCGTTGTCGCAGAGGATAGTCGCGACTCGAGCAGTAGACCCCAATTCTTGAGCAACTTGGACGGCGATATAAGCGTTGGCCCCTGCTGAAATCCCCACCAAAAGCCCTTCCTCTCGCGCCAAGCGGCGGGCCATTTCATAAGCGTCGTCGTCGGCAATGACTCGCACCTCGTCGATAACTTCGAGGTTGAGAACCGGCGGAACAAAACCCGCACCTATGCCCTCTATATAACTGAATCCAGCCTCTCCCCCTGAAAGAACAGGCGACCCAGCAGGCTCGACAGCAATGACTCGCACTGCGGACAGAGCCTCCTTGAGTACCTCGCCGACTCCAGTCAATGACCCCCCGGTACCCACACCAGCCACAAAGGCATCAACTCGGCCATCTAACTGTTCCAAAATCTCACGGGCGGTCGTACGACGGTGTATCTCAGGGTTCGCCGCATTCATAAACTGCTGTGGCAAAAAATAATCTGGGTTCTTGCGCTTGAGCTCAAGTGCCTTGTCGATAGCGCCGCGCATACCTTCGGCTGCTGGCGTCAACACAACTTCGGCACCGTAAGCCTGCATCTGTAAGCGGCGCTCGCGGCTAGCCGTATCGAACATGGTGACAATGAGCTTGTAGCCCTTGTAGGCAGCCACCATGGCCAAGCCAATGCCGGTATTGCCGCTAGTTGGCTCAATAATCGTGCCGCCCTCGACCAACAGCCCCTGCTCTTCGGCGGCTTCGATCATCGCCAGAGCGATGCGGTCCTTGACACTGCCACCGGGATTGGTCGCTTCCAACTTGCCCCACACCTCGGCGGCATCCTCCCCGACGACTCGGCTGAGGCGGACCACAGGAGTGGCCCCGATTAACTCCAGCACATTGTGGGCGCGCTTCATCCTGCACCGAACCTAACGCTAGCCGCCTGTGCGACGGCCTTCAACTGCCGCCAGCAATGGCCGGGACGATGGAGACGCTATCGCCGTCGTTAAGGGGCGTGTCTTTTCCATCGAGGAAGCGAATATCTTCGTCGTTGACGAAGATATTAACGTAGCGACGTATCTCGCCGCCCTCATCAAGCAGTTTCTCGGCCAAACCCGTGTAAGTGTCTTCGAGTCCATCTACCAACTGACTAATAGTCCCCGCCTTAAGTTCGACCTCGGCCTGATTGTGAGTCAATTTCCGCAAGGGCGTGGGAATGTGAACAGTAACCGGCATTTCATCCTCCATGTGGTTAATTTAAGCGGCCCTGCCGCCTGCATTCTACTTATTTATTTCATTTTTATTTCATTTATTATCCAATAGCGGCTTTATTAAACTATTTCAACACCCGTTTCGGCGTAGCGATTACCGTCCCAAGCAAAACATTTGTAGCCTTGCACTTCCCGCTGGCCGCCTACCTCTTCGCCGCATACTGAGAACACCAAATACATCGCGTCCGGGTCGTCCGGGTCGTCTCCCGCCTCTCGGCTGTTGAATATCCAAGTGCGTTTTTCGTCTTCAGCCGAAAAATAGGCTGCGCAATCAATGTGGGAATGGTAACAACCCGAGACCCGGCCACCGGCCTTTTCCGCCGCGTCCACAATGCGTAGCTGTTCACCTGCGTCAATCAGATAAGCTGCGCTTGCATCGCGGGGATAGTGCTTGGGATTTTCTTCGTGTCGCTGCTGCTGTACATTAGTACAGGCATGGGCAGCGGACACCCCACCCAACACCTCCTCGACCAATAGACCGCAACACTCGTATGGGTACTCAGCCAAGGCTTGGGCACAAATCCGTTCAAAGTCCTCCCGGGCGATGCGCAGCATTCAGCCATCCTTTCACTTAGTAATGCCATCGAGGGCCAGCCGCCACATGGGCGTACTCATGTACTTGTCGCCGCCATCGCAAAATATCGTCACCACTACTCCTGTATCTAGCTGGCGAGCAACCTCCAGAGCGGCCCAATAAGCCCCCCCCGAAGACTGACCGACGAGAATCCCCTGCTCGACCGGCAGACGCAGTGTAGTATCATAAGCATCATCGGTATCTATCGGTATTTTGTAGTCGAGGAGAGTCTCATCGTAGATACCGGGGACAATCGAACTCTCCATGTGCTTAAGCCCCTCAATGCCGTGAAACGGCTCGGCTGGCTCAGCAGCAATGATCTGGATCGCCGGATTGAACTTCCTAAGACCTCGGCCGGTGCCCATCAGCGTCCCGCTAGTGCCGATAGTGGCGACAAAATGAGTGACGCGGCCTTGGGTCTGCTCCCAGATTTCGGGCGCAGTAGTGTCGCGATGGGCGTACCAATTCGCGGGATTATTGTATTGGTCAGGCTTGAAGTACCGGTCGGGATCGGCTTCGTATATTCGCCGCGCTTCCCGTATGGCCCCGTCGGAAAGCTCCCCCGGATCGGTGTACACCACTTCGGCACCATAGGCGGCGAGAATGGCCTTGCGCTCGCGGCTGACATTGGCCGGCATAGCCAATTTGACCCGATAACCTTTAGCAGCACCGATCATGGCGTAGGCAATGCCGGTATTTCCAGAAGTGGAATCCAAAATGACCTTGCTAGGCCCCAGCGACCCGTCCTGCTCGCCATCCTCGATCATCCGCCGTGCCGGTCGGTCCTTGACCGACCCCCCAGGGTTGAAAAACTCCAACTTGGCATAAACTTCCACTCGCGGTGGAATCGCCGGATCCCTCAGCCGCAAAAGCGGCGTATCACCAATCTGCTCGACGACCGATAGGCCTGTCACAAAAATCTCCCCCTACGATTAAAAGAACCAAAATCCACCATGTCAACCAACCCTGCGCTTTCTTGACACCTTCCAAGCTGCCTTCTACTTTATTTTTTCCCACCTGCAATCTAATCTTAATCATTTAGGTGTAATTTATGGAAGAACCGAGCGAAGGCTTGGGTGACTGGGAGCGCACGCACGACTGCGGCACTATCACAGATAAAGACATCGGGCAGCGCGTACTGCTAATGGGCTGGGTCTGGCACCGCCGCGACCACGGCGGCGTTATTTTTATCGATCTTCGTGACCGCTACGGTATTACCCAAATCGTCTTCAATCCACAGAGTGACCCCGCTGCCTATCAGCAGGCCGATCACTTGCGTAGTGAGTACGTCATCGCTGTACAAGGCGAAGTCGAAGCCCGCCCCGAAGGCATGGTCAACCCTCAATTGCCCACCGGGGCGATTGAGGTAAACTGCGATCAGCTACGCCTCCTCAACCGCTGTCGGACCCCACCTTTTCTCATCGAAGACCAAACCGACGCTGGAGAGGAAATTCGGCTCAAGTATCGCTATTTGGATCTGCGGCGGCCTCGTGTCCAAGGCAATTTGCTACTCAGGCACCAGGGCTACCAAATCGTACGCCGCCTGCTCGATGAACGCGGCTTTATCGAAGTCGAAACGCCGTTTCTGACCAAGAGCACTCCCGAAGGGGCCCGAGATTACCTCGTCCCCAGCCGAGTCCATCCCGGACAATTTTTTGCTCTGCCCCAATCGCCTCAAACCTACAAGCAACTCTTGATGATCGCGGGCTACGACCGCTACTTCCAGATCGTCAAGTGCTTCCGCGACGAGGATTTGCGCGCCGACCGCCAGCCCGAATTTACCCAAATCGACATTGAAATGGCCTTCGTGCGCGAGGATCACGTCAGGACCATTGCCGAAGATCTGACCCGCGCCCTTTTTGCTCAGTTGCGGCAAATCGATTTACCCAATCCCTTTCCGCGACTCACTTACCACGAGGCTATGGAGCGCTTCGGCTCCGATAAACCCGATCTGCGCTTCGGCCTAGAGATCAAAGATGTAGCGGCAGCAGCACGCTCTTCCCAATTCCAAGTCTTTCATTCCGTTCTTAATAGTGGAGGTCAAGTCAAAGGCATAACTGCCAAGGGCTGCAGTGGATTCTCACGCGGACAAATTGATGATTTAATCGCCTTCGCTCAAGGATTAGGTGCCAAGGGTCTTAGCTGGATCAAACACACCGACGCTGGCCTTGAATCCTCCATCGTCAAATTCTTCCCCCAAACCGCTCAGACCCAGTTGATCGAGGCTCTCGAATCCGCCCCTGGAGACCTGATGCTTTTTGTCGCCGACCAGCCCAAGCAGGTCGCCCAGATACTCGGGGCACTGCGCTTGGAGCTAGCTCAGCGCCTTTCATTAGTACCCGAAGATTCCTGGCAGCCCCTTTGGGTCAGTCAATTCCCCCTGCTAGAACGCGATGAGGAAACGGACCGCTTTACAGCCGTGCACCATCCCTTCACAGCTCCCCTAGAAGAGGACTGCGCCCTATTGGATAGCGCCCCTGCCGAGGCTAGGGCGCGGGCCTATGACTTGGTCCTCAACGGCAATGAAATTGCCGGGGGCAGCATACGAATTTTCCAGCGCTCAGTACAAGCCCGCCTCTTTCAACTCTTAGAGATCGGCCCCGAAGAAGCCGCGGCCAAATTCGGTTTCCTACTCGAAGCACTCGACTACGGAGCCCCACCGCACGGTGGTATTGCCTTTGGCTTTGACCGACTGATCGCCTTGCTCGCCGACGAAGATTCAATCCGCGATGTCATCGCCTTCCCAAAGACCAATAAGGCCGTGGGCTTGATGGAAAACACCCCTTCTTCCGTCGATTTGGGCCAGTTGCGCGAATTGGGCATTCGGTATGCCTGAAAACGTACAGGCGGGGTAAGATTTTCACTTGTACTGCTTGACATCCACTCTAGGTCGCCTATATTTGTGCCAATATCCCGTATATTAATTAAGATCACTGTTTGATCCTTAAGCTAGGTGGAGGAACTACTTAATGAGCTGTCTTTCCACTTTGTCCAGTTTGAGATACTTAGGCGTTGCCCTAGCGGTAGTCGCCCTGTCTCTCGTCACTAGCTGCTCGCGTGTTCCTTCGCAAGAGGACATGGAATACCTAGAACAACGGCGCCAAGCTACTCTGGCTGCCGAAGCAAAAGTAACCGAGCTACAGGCCAAAAAAGCACAGCTCGAGCGAGACCTCGCCGAGCGGCAAGCCACCAAAAAAGCATTAGAAGCCAAACTAGCCGCTACCAAGAACAACCTCGCCAACCAAGCTAAATGAGAAAGGGTTCGACCATGAAGAAGTTGTCCGTTGGTGGGTTGGTTTTAGCACTGCTAGTCCTAGCGAGCGAAAACATTTCTGCTCAAGAGCAGCAGATGACCTGTGAGGAATACATGGCTTTGGGGCAGGAGATCGTCAACCGCGAGGCCGCGGCCAACGCCCAGACCGAAGAGCTAATCGCCCAGATTGAAGCACTTAATATGCAGATTGCCCAGCTCGACCGGGCCAACGCCGACCTCAATGCCCAGATTCTCGCAGCAATCGGCCATTCCGAATCCGAAGTCATGGCCTTTGGGCGCGAACTCGACGCTATTATCGCCCAGCTCGAAGGTCTGATGGCACTGGCTCCAGAAGTACTCATTATGCGTCGCGGTGAAGTCACCGCCATCGAATCCCGAGTTGCCGAGCTCAGGCAGAGCAACATAGCCGCTCTGCCTGAAATGATGGACAAGCTAGCTACCATTGACCAAATGCTCGCCGATCTCAAAGCGCGCATAGCCCAACCCGTAGTTATTGACTACAAGGTTGAGCGGGGCGACAACTTGTGGAACATCGCCAAAAAAGACCAACTCTACGACGATCCCTATATGTGGCCCCGCATCTACCGGGAGAACAAGGGTCAAATCAAAGACCCGGATTTAATCTACCCCAAACAAGTTTTGGGTGTGCCGTTCGGGGTAGCTGAAAATCAGTACTTGGTCACTCGAGGAGACTTCCTTTTCAAAATTGCCGCCGAGCTTTACAACAATGCTGGCAAATGGCATAAAATCTACGAGGCCAACAAGCAGCAAATCGTCGCGCCAGACTTAATTTTTCCTGCTCAAGTCCTCGACATCCCTTAGTAATTAAAACTACTTGATTTAAATAAATTTTAAGACTTAAAGGGGTTTGATTCCCTCCCGAGGGCTTTAAGGGAGGGATTTCAAACCCCTTTTTGTATTTTTGTCCAACTACCAGGGCTATGAAGGACATTTCCATCGCCGGCATCGATCGCCGCTCCCTCTTCGGGCGCAACGATCAGCACCTAGCACATCTCGAAAAGAGATACGGCATCCGCCTGATTGCCCGCGGTGACAAGCTTACTCTTAAGGGATCCGCTGCTTCGGTGCGCGAGGCTGATGGCTTTCTCAGTCACCTCATAAAACGCATGCGCCACGGTCCGCCCCTCGAAGCAGCCGAGCTAGAGGACTTGATCCACTCTAGTCCGGCCCTGCCTAAGGGCGACCACGGCACCCTTTTGAATCCCATAGCCCACACCTATAAGACAGCCATCTGTGCCCGCACCGAGGGGCAAGCAAAATATCTCGCAGCCATCGACAACAACGATGTAGTCTTTGGCATTGGCCCGGCGGGTACCGGCAAGACTTACCTAGCAGTGGCCATGGCTGTTGCCGCACTGCGGCAAAAGCAAATATCTCGCATCCTGCTCGCCCGGCCCGCCGTCGAAGCCGGTGAGAAGCTCGGTTTCTTGCCCGGCTCTTTTGAGGACAAGGTTGACCCTTATTTGCGCCCGCTCTACGACGCGCTGCAGGATCTCATGGAACCCGAGCGGCTGCGGCGGATGCAGGACATGAAAATTGTCGAAGTCGTACCCTTGGCTTATATGCGTGGCCGCACCCTTAACGATTCGTTTATTATTCTCGACGAAGCCCAAAATACTACACCGCAGCAGATGAAGATGTTTCTCACCCGGCTGGGTAGTCACTCAAAGGCCGTAGTTACTGGCGATATTACCCAGACCGATCTCAGCGATGACCAGCCTTCGGGCTTGATCGTCGCGCCCAAGATTCTGACCGGGATCGCCGGCTTGGCCTTTGTTCGGCTCAACGAACGGGATGTGGTGCGCAACCCGCTCGTGCAGAAGATCATCAAAGCCTATGACAGCTATGGGGAAGCCCACGACTCGGCCGATTCATGAACGCGCTTAACTTCAAGTGGTTTGATTTCAAACGCCGTAGTAATCAGCCCAAACCTTGGCACCCACATAGTTTGAGGGTGTTCCACATCGCTTTGGCTGGCCTAGTCATCGGCCTGCTCACTTACCTATCGCCCTACCAGCGTCCCTACAATGTCGCCCAGTTACGCGTCGGTAGTGTGGCCCAAGAGCGCATTGAGGCTCCTTTTCTCTTTAACGTGCCCAAGAGCGAGGCCGAATTGGAGCACGAACGCCAAGCAGCGACTGCCGAGATACCCACCATCTTGCACCGCGATCCCTTAATTCAAGAGCGACAGCTAGCCCAGCTAGACTCGGTCTTTGCGGTGATGATCCCAAGGATCCGGGTCCAGATGGCCGACTCGCTCAAGCAACGCGAACTCCAACGCGAACTCCCTCAAGTTATCGGTTCGCTCTCGCTCGATGCCCTTTCGACTCTCATCGACGTCCTCTCCACAGCCAGCGAGCCCTATGTGCACGACTTCCAAGCCATCTGTCGGCAGATTTTGGCCAATTACTATACCGCGGGCATCATTGCCTCTAAACAACCGATCCTCCTAAGTCCCTCGACCCAAGTCCGTCTCGGCGATCGGGAACAGCACATAGAAACTCTCTATAGCGAAGAAAAGCTCAAACAAGGCGAATTGATCTCGCGCATCCAAACGTATCACACAATCGCCGACCGCGACGCTGTCCAAGCCGTACACGAACTCCTAAGCCTCTTTGTAGTCCCCAACCTGACCATTGACGAGCCGGAAACCGCCCGCCTCAGAAACGCGGCACGGCGCGGCGTGGCCAGCATTAAGCGGATTTATGCCCAAGACGACCTCATTGTCGACAAGCACGCCACCGTCACAGAAGACCACGTAGACGCACTCGACGCACTGGCCGCCCAAATTGCCCAAGAACAAGCCCAGCATCCGATCAAGCGCCTGATCCAAGTGGCTGCGGCCGCGACAATTTCCGGGCTTCTGATCTTCGTCTTCGGCTACTTCCTCGCCACGCACGAACGCGCTGTTTTTGACCAGCCCGGCCAGCTCGTCCTATTAGCCATCTTGACCGTTGCCATAGCCGCCGCGGCCTCCTATATCAAAACGCATGACCTTCCCCCCTACTGGGTGCCAATTCCCCTCGCCGCTATGCTAGCGACGATCCTATTAACGCCGCAAATTGGCTTGGTACTCTCGTTTGTGCTCGCGCTCTTTGTCGGCAACCTCTTTGCCAACTTCTACGTGGCCATAACCTGTGCCCTAACAGCGGCCATAGCCGTCTATGCGGTGCGGCACGTGCGCCACCGCAATCAGTTCTATCGCCCCATGATCTTCCTGCCGATCTCTTACGCGTTGCTCATCGCGGCGGCGGATCTGTTGCGCTTCTTCCCGGTCGAACAAATATATGCTCACATCCTACCCGGCATCGTCATCGGCGCGGCTGCCCCCATTCTCACTATCGGCCTGTTACCGATCTTTGAAAGCCTTTTTCATATTACCACGGACATCACCCTACTGGAGTTGTCAGATCCGAATCGGACCTTGCTCCGCCAATTGGCCATCCGGGCACCGGGGACCTATACCCACAGCCTGATTATGGCCAACCTCTCCGAGAGCGCCGCCGAGTCCATCACCGCTAACCCTCTTTTGGCCCGCGTCGGCTGCTATTACCACGATATCGGCAAGGTGAGCAAGCCTGAGTACTTCAGCGAAAATCAGGGATTGCAAGGTGGACGCAATCCCCACGATCGTCTGATGCCCTACCTAAGTATGCTCATTATCGCCTCGCATGTCCGCGAAGGGCTCGAATTGGCCGAGGAACACGGCCTCCCCCAATCCATCTGCGACCTAATCTCCCAGCACCACGGTACCACCGTTATCGAGTACTTTTACGAGCGTGCCGTAGAATTGGGCGACCGGAGCGTGCGAGAGGAAGATTTCAGGTACAACGGTCCCAAGCCCCAGACTAAAGAGGCCGGCATCCTGATGTTGGCCGACTCGGTCGAAGCGGCAGCCCGCACCCTCGCCGAGCGCACGCCCAGCCGGATGCGCCAGTTAGTACACAAAATTATCCAGCAGAAATTCACTGCTGGCGAACTCGACGAGTGCGCTCTGACCCTGCGGGACTTACTCAAAATAGAGGACAGCTTCATTCGCGTGCTGATGGGCGTCCTACACAGTCGGATGGAATACCCTTGGCAGAAGGCCAATCGCAAATGGAGCACCGTCTAGATAGGCCCCTTCACATAGTCCAAAACGCGGGCCTCGCCCCTCTGCATGCAGACGCGCTCGCAGCCCTGCACCAGATCGCTGCACAGGTCGCCTGCGTCCACTCGCTTCCAGACGCGGTACAGCTAGTCCTCATTGACGACGACTACATGAGCGACCTCAATACCACTTATCGCAGCAAGGAGGGCACGACTGATGTCTTGTCTTTCGACTTAGGTACCATACCTGGTCAGGACAGCAGTGGCGAAGTATACGTTTCTCTACCTCAAGCGCAGCGACAAGCCGCCGCGCTCTGCGTCCCTCCCTTAGTGGAGCTAGCCCGACTGTTGGTACATGGCCTACTTCACCTAGCGGGTTGGGTACACGACACGCCCGAACAACTAGCTGCGATGGAACACGAAACAGACCGCTTCCTTACTACAGCCTCCCCCTCCCTCTAAGCAGCCTTGGCCGGCCGCCTTACCGAAAGGAGCCTTTTTGGAACCCCCACAAGTTGTTGACTTATCCTCCATTGCGTACGCCGCGCTAGGCGGTGCAATCAGCCTCGTCTGGCTCTTTTTAGTAGCTAGCTACGAGACTACCTTCGCCATTCTCTCCAAATCCGTGCTGGAGAAAATGGCTGAAAGTGGCGTATCGCATGCGAGCGCCATGCTCCGCATCTACGAGCCGCGTCTGCGTCTGCGTCTGATGACTCGCCTCGGCGAGGCCATCGGCGTCACTGTCCTCGCCCTCTCCCTATTCTTTCTCGTGGAGACCCTCCTATTACCGTACGCCCTTTCGAGCTATATCTCTGTAGCAGTAGCCTTATTCGGGGCGCTAGGGCTTTTCATGATCGTGGCTACGCCCCGCCGCATTCGCTTTGACGAGGAGGGCGACGAAGCGCGCATACCTGTCGTCGCCTTGGCCTATACGCCGGTACACGCGCTGCTCCTACCTTTGACCAACCTCCTCGAACTCCTCAGCAGTTTTGACTACAGCGACGAGGACTTTCGCGCTGAAAAGGAAGAGGAACTGCGTAGCATCGTCGAGGCAGAAGGCGAGTCTGGTGTACTAGAGGAAAGTGAGCGAGAGATGATCGAGAGCGTCTTTGGCTTCCACGACCGCATCGTCCGCGAAGTCATGGTTCCTCGCGTCGACATGGTCGCTATCGATCAATCGGCCTCTCTGCAAGACTTGCTCGATCTCATTAGAGACAAGGGCCACTCGCGCCTGCCCATCTACCGGGAAAGTCTCGACCACATACAAGGACTGGTGTACGCCAAAGATCTGCTGCAGATCTTGGTGTCCCGGCCCGAAGTCGATCTGGCGACGCCCATAGGCCAACTACTGACCAGTCAACAAGAGGGCGACTTGCGTTTTACCCACGATCCTTATTACATCCCTGAGACCAAGAAAATCGACGTCCTGCTCAATGACCTGAGAGCCAATAGAATTCGCCTCGCCATCGTCCTCGACGAATACGGCGGCACGGCTGGCTTAGTCACCACCGAGGATCTCGTCGAGGAAATCGTTGGGGAGATTCAAGACGAGTACGACGAGGAAGAGGAGTTGCACCACTGGCAGGTCCCCGGCGAGATACTCATCGCCAATGCCCGTATCGACATAGACGATCTCAACGAGTTGCTTTCCACTGATCTGCCGAGAGCGGGCTTTGAAACTCTTGGAGGATTTATCTATGACCACTTGGGGAGCATCCCCGCGGAGGGCTTAGTCTTCACGGTCAATCATCTAGAGCTCGACATCCTCAAGGTGGAGGGCCAGCGCATCGCCCAAGTCAAACTCCGGCTCTTGACCCCCGTCGCCGATTGAGAGGGTTGCGTCCGCCTACCCCATCCTTTACATTAAGTGCAAATAGCTTGTTGCGGGGTGGAGCAGTCTGGTAGCTCGTTGGGCTCATAACCCAAAGGTCCTAGGTTCAAATCCTAGCCCCGCTACCACCTTTTCAGGGAGTCGCTCGCGGCTCCCTGATTTTTTCTATGCCTATCTACAATAAGGTTCCCGACAATCCCACCACCACCTCGGCCGAGCGCATCCGTCTCGACGAGCGCTTTGTATCCCTGCTCGTCACCGAAGACGCCCAAGATCGCCTCGAAGCCCAAGAGTTGCGCCAGCTCGTCCACCGCGCCCTCCAATCCCTCTCCGACGACGAGATACGCGTTATTCAGCTTCGCTATCAGTACAAAAAATCGCCCGGCCAAGTCGCGTCGCGCTTGGGCCTTTCTCGCGACGCAATGGCTGCGCTCGAACAGAGCGGGTTAGAAAAATTGCGCCAAGGGCTCGAGGATTGGCACCGAGGCGTCTGAATTGCAGCAGCGGCTCTTTCCCCTGCTGGCTTCGGCCTTACTCTCGGGCCTGCTCTTCGTAGTTAGCATCCCCAAATTCGATCAGTATTACCTCGCTTGGATTTGCCTACTGCCGCTTTTTTTGGCACGGCACTGGCTGCCCGCCCAAAGCCACTTCGCCCTCGGGATGGTCGCTGGCCTCGCCTGGGCCACCGGACGCACCTACTGGATCACCGAGACTCTGCAATTATATGGTGCCCTCTCCTTGGCGACCGCTGCGGCGACGAATGCGCTGCTCATCTTATATATGGCCTTGTATTTGGCCTGTTTTATTACAGTGTGCCACCGTCTAAATTTTTTTTCTCCGCTTTTTGCTTGGTCGGCGGCCGGCGTCTGGGTCCTTTTAGAGTGGGTACAAAACTGGATGTTGAGCGGCTTTCCCTGGCAGCTACTAGGCTATTCGCAGTACCTCAACCTCCCCTTTCTACAATGGGGTGCCATAACTGGCGTCTATGGCCTGAGTTTCCTCATCGTCCTCTTCAACGCCGCGTTAGCCCAAGCCCTCTCGTACCGAGCCTTCATCCGCTATCTGAGTCTGCCACTTTTGCTGCTAGTCGCCGTTCATCTATGGGGCTTCTATAGGCTGCAAGACGTGCCGAATCCGCCTCCCACCCTGAAGGTCGGCGTCGTTCAGGGCAATATTCCCCAAGACCGCAAGTGGAAGGAGAATCGGCAGGCCTGGACGGCTCGGCACTACGCCGCGCTCACCCGGGACTTGGCGGCTGCGGAAAAACCAGAACTAATCATCTACCCCGAGACAGCTCTACCGCTCTATTTTGGCGACCCCTTATACTCAGCTTATGTCGATTCGATAACCGCCTTAGCGCCGGAGCTAGATACGCCGATGTTAGTCGGCAGCCTCAAGGGCGATTCGCAAAACCGCACAGCTCCAGTCTATAACCGGGCTTTCCTGCTCAATGCTCAAGGGGAAGTAGTCGATTACGCCGACAAAGTGCACTTGGTGCCTTTTGGCGAGTTCCTGCCCTTCCCATCCATCTTTCAGTATTTGGGAGGACTTACGGCAGAAAGCGGCATCTTCGCCCACGGGGCAAGGCACAAAGTACTGCGATTGCCGCGCAGCGATACTTCGTTCGGGGTCTTTATCTGCTACGAGTCTATCTTTCCGGAAATTACCCGTGCGCTGATGGCCCAAGACCCGGACTTTCTGATCAACACCACCAACGACGCTTGGTTTGGCACCACCGCGGCTCCACACCAACACTTTGCGCAAGCTGTCCTGCGGGCCGTAGAAAGCGGGCGCGCCGTAGTCCGCGCCGCCAATACCGGCATTTCCGGCTTAATCGAACCAAGCGGGCGCATTGCTTATCGCACGCCGCTTTTCGCTACCGTGGGCTTTGCCATAGAGGTGCCCCTGCACCAAGGACAGACGATCTACACGCGCTGGGGGGACTGGCCGCTGATGCTCTGCGCCCTCGCGCTTTCGCTGGTCGCCGCCCGCAAAATTGGAATTAGGAATCGCGATTAAACACTACCGGGCAATGCGTCGGGTCGTCAATAAAGGCCGTCAGGCCCTCCCGTTTGTCGCCCATCGGGCGGGATCGCTCGGTGCGCATGTGAACGGCCAAGCTCCGCCGCGGCCCGGCAGAATGATTGGGGCCACTGCCATGTAGCGTCAGGCAGTGGTGAAAGCTCACGCCCCCTTTGGGCAGGGTCGCTGCCACTTCCACCCACTCATCGCTAGCCTGCGCGGCCAGCGTTCGCTTCTGTTCGGCTAGATCTTGGCCGTAGAAATCGCTGCCCGGCAGCAATCCCCACTGATGCGATCCGCGCACAAAGTGCATCGGCCCGTCCGCCGAGCCGACCTCGCTCAAGGCGATCCAGGCCGTAAATAGCTCGCTACCCTCTTCCCAAGCCCCCCAATAGTTGCGGTCCTGATGCCATCCCACATGGGTTCCGCTAGACCCTGCGCCCGCGACCGGAGGTTTGTACAGCAACTGCACCCACCAAACTTGGACCCACTCGGCCCCACAGACTAAAGCGGCCAAAGCCCCGAGGGCCGGATGTTTGATCAGATCCATAATAGCCCGATTGGCGATTTGGGGCTTCTCAATTTTGCACAGCCGCTGCGGGTCGTCGCCCGGGCTCCAAGCCGAAGGGCGGGGCGGCACCCCGGTATCGTACTCGCCCCGCCGCACCGCATCCATGCCCTCCACAGCGCGATCAACGGCGTCTAAGGGCCATACGGCTGCGTCGTGGATGTAAAACCCATCCCGCACATACGCCGCTTTGGGGATTTCGCTCATCATCGTCCCTCCTAAGCCGGACAATCGGGAATATCGACCCACCGCCGCTCGGCCGCAGCCTGGAGAATGGAGTCGGCAACGGCCTGCGCCCGCATTCCGTGGTAAAACGACGGTACGCAATCGCGTCCCTCGCGGATGGCGCTGACGAATTCCCAAGCTTGGTCGTAGCGAAAAGTCTGCACGGGATCGCCGACGGACGGATCGCGCGGCGCATTGGGCCGCTTGAGGAACGCGGCGGGCACGGGCTGGCTCTGATAGGGTTCGTCGCGGGGCGCGAAAAGCACTTCGTGTGGCGCGTGCAGGCGATAGACGACCGAGGCATCCTCCCCGTTGAACTCGGCTAAGTCGTGGTCGCCCTTCGGGCCGTAGCCCTTGCTCAACTTGCCCATCTCGAAAACGCCCGTGGTGCCGCCTGCAAACTCGGCGATCCACGCGATCCAATCTTCCACGTCCTGCGGTGGGCACGGCTGGCCTTCGCGGGTCTGATCTCTTGGCACCAACTGCTTGGTCGCACTGCACACGGCCTCTATCGGCCCGAGCAGATCCTCGGCGAAATCAATGCGGTGAATGCCCATATCGCCCAATTCACCCGACCCGGCGTAGCGCTTGTACTGCCGCCAGCCAATAGCGCGCTCTCCCCAATCTTGCAAGCGCTGGAAACGGGCGTGGCGAATCGGCCCGAGGGTGCCGGTCTGAACCAAGTGGCGGATGTAGTTCATGGCCGGCACAAAGCGATAGGTAAACGCCGTCATGTGGCGACGCCCCGACGCCTTGCCTCGGGCGTAGATTTCCTGAGTTTGGGCAAAGTCCATGCCCAACGGCTTCTCACATAGCACGTGACAGCCAGCGTCTAAGGCTTGGACGATCAGCTCGTAGTGATAGACGTTGGGCACGGCGATGCAGACCGCGTCCGGGGCCAACGCATCTAAGAGTGCGTCCAGCCGGTTAAAAGCAGCCTCAATGCCCCACTCTGTTTGCCGCTCTTGCCGCAGCGTCTCGTCTGGCTCGCAGATCCCAGCGATCTCGACTCCGGGAATCAGCCGCAGCCCTGGATAGTGTACCCCTGCACAGACGCCGCCTGTGCCCACCAGCCCTACGCGCAGTACATCTTGGTTCATACAACCTCTTTCATTTGCAATTGCATTTGCCTTTCCGCCTCTGCCAGTTCATCGACGAGCGCGTGCAACCTCGGCAGATCCTCTGCGGTCACGTCCTCGGCAAAAGGTACCACTGGCCCTCCGGCCAGCCCGAACCGCTCCATAGCCGCGTGCAGCGCCGAGCCACTATAGCGAGCCGCCCGCTCACCGCGCAGATCCTCAAACGGCACCATCTGCTGCCGAATCTCTTCCGCGCCGGCGCGATCCCCCGCCGCAAAGCGCTCTAGGAGCGTCAGGCTCATGCTAGGGACGAAGTTGGCCATCCCCGAGCTAAATCCAACCGCACCGGCGGCCATATAGTCGATACAGGGATCCTCGGCCATGCCGCAGACCATGGCCGCGTCCTCCCCAGCCCCAGCAACGATCCGCTGGAATGCCTCCAAGTCGTCAACGGCGTATTTAAGCCCCACCACTTCGTCCAGCTGACACAGCGCCACTACTTGATCGACCGGCATAATATCCAGCCGACGCTGATACAGAATCGTGGGTAACTGAGTCTTCTCAGCAATGTCGCGCAGGCCGACGGCAACGCCTTCGGCTGAGGCCGGCCCGACGATGGGCATAATCATCACTCCAGCGACGCCCAAGGAGCGGGCAATCCGTCCCATTTCCAGTGCCCGGCCATACCCCGGCCCGATCCCCGGCACCACCAACGCCTCCCCAGCTGCAGCCTCCACAAAAGTCCCAACGACCACCTCATATTCCTCTAAGGTCATATCGTACACCAACCCCGTGCCGCACGCTGGCATGATAAAATCGACGCCCCGCTCACAGAGAAACCGCACATTGCGACCAATCCCCACCAAGTCAATGCCCTGTTCCGCGTCGCGGGGTGTAATCGCCACAACCAGTACGTTGTGGCACTGTTCCTGTTGCAACATCTGCATAGTATTCTCCTTTACTTGCTAGGCCCAAACGGTCTCAGTGGAAGTTGTGGCGTGTTTATTGTAGTGCTCTATGTAATCCTCGCGCGGCGGACTGAAGATGTCGAGGATTTTGGCCGGCCCCTCTTCGACGATCCCCCAGTGGACCACGTTCGGCGGAATCAAGAAGGCGTCGCCTGGGCCGGTGACGCGCTCCTCTGACCCAATGCGAAAGCGAAAGCGCCCAGCGAGAACCAAACCGGCCTGCTCGTGCGGGTGGCTGTGCTCGGGCACTTCACAGCCTTCTTCCATGTCCAAAAACGACAGCATCAGCCGCTCGCCAGCCACCAAGCCGCTGTTGATTTGGGGAAAAAGCTCTACAGCCGCAAGTTCTGCGGGATTGATAAAGGGCATAGTCTCCTCTCCTATTCGACAAAGCTCCGCAACCAAGCGTCGCCGCGATAGCGCGGCCACAGCGTAACAAACCGGCCTACCATCAGGCCGCTATAGGCCATCCAAGCACCGGCCAATTCCCAATCCAACCAGTATATAAAAACCAACGCCGAAGGCAAAAACACCCCAAAGGTGGCCAGCACCATAGCCTTGAACAGGTACCCCATATCGCTAGCGCCGATGAAAATTCCGTCAAAGACGAAGACCACGGCGTTCAGCGGTTGGAGCAGCGCGATGAGTACATAGAGCGCGCCGACCTGTTGTACAACTTCTCGATGCGGAGTAAACAGTGCGGCAATAGGCTCCAAGGCTGCAAAGTAAGCCAAGCCAAATCCCGCTCCCAGACCCAACCCCCAGCAGATGATCCGCCAAGCGAACTGCCGGGCCTCGGCAAAAAGGTGCGCTCCTAGGCAGCGGCCGACCAGCGTCTCGGCCGCGTGGGCAAAGCCATCAACGGCGAAGCTAGTCAGCCCCCAGACCTGCAAAATCACGGCATTGGCAGCCAGCGGTGCTTCGCCCATCCGCGAGACCATGCCGAGCGTGAAAAAACCGGCAAATTGCAAACAGAGAGTGCGGCCAAAGAGGAAGGCGTTGGTCTGCATCAAGCGCTTCATCGCGCGCAAATCCCACAGCTTTGTAGGCCATTCCCGCAGATAGGAGCGGTAGCGGGAGAACAACCAAAAAACCCCGGTGGCCAACGCCGCTACATTGCCCAGCACAGATGCCCAAGCCGCCCCTTCGACACCCAGCTTGGGAGCGCCCAACTTGCCGTAGATAAGCACGTAGTCCGCGCCGATGTTGACCAAGTTGGCAACGGTCATAACCCAGAGGGGTGCTATGACATTGGCGGTCCCGAGGAAAAAGCCGTTGAGCGTCATAATGCTCAACGCCAAGGGCGCTTCCCACACCCGGATGGCGAAGTAGCGTATGCCCCAGTGCTGGACTTGAGGAGACCCACCGGCCAACTCAAACCCAATCCGGCCGATCCAGCCACCGGCCACCACGATCCCCATGCCGAGGCAGACGGCCACAATAAGCGCGCGGTAGAGTACCCCTGCACTCTGCCGTCGATCCCCTGCCCCGCTGTACTGGGCCACCAGTGCCGTGGTTCCCATCCGCAGAAAGGCCAAGCACCAGAATATGCCGTTGAAGATCAAACTCGCCGTAGAGACCGCGCCCATAAAAGCCACTTCCGGCAAATGGCCGATCATCGCAGTGTCGGCGATACCGATCAGCGGCGCGGATAGGGCTGCGAGGATACTGGGGACAGCGAGGCTGAGAATCCGGCGGTCGAGTGAGTTCAATCCTCCGCCTCAGGTCGCCAACCAAACCGTTTCAGGTCGATGCGTTGCGCTGTAAAGACAACGCCCTCGCTGGCCAAAAGCTCGTATTGCACCAGATGACTACTGCCGCTGCGCGGCGAGACCTTGCCTTGGGCGTTGATGATGCGGTGCCACGGCAGATCCGACTCCCCGGGCATTCCCGCCAAGGCGAATCCAACCTGCCGCGCGCGCCCAGGGTAACCGGCCAAGGTGGCAATCTGCCCGTAAGTGGCTACCTTGCCGTAGGGCACACAGGCGATGGTCTCGTAGAACGCCCGGCGCATGGGGCTTTCAGCAGTTGGGAGCCGCGGCCTCATCGCGCCCTTCCAAAAAGTCTAGGGCCTTGGTATAGCTGCGCTTCTCCAAGTAGTGGCGCAACATCGGCGGGGCTTCGCTACCCAGCTCTTGGCCGAGTTCGTCAAGCTGCCGCAAATGCGCGGCGATCAACTCGCCTTCGCGGTTATCGATAGCCGCCATCAGCGCTTGTAGTTCGGTGTGCAATTGGTCTAGTGCCATAGCTCAAGCCGCCATGATGAGGTAGGAAAGCCACTCGGCGTGCGGGTTGCGAATCGCGTAGCGCGTGCCCGGAGGCAGGTGGATCATATCTCCTTCCCGAATCTCCTGCTCGTCGCCATCGGCTTCCAAGACGCCGCTGTTTTCTAGCACGTAATAAACCTGCTCCAGCTCTTCGCAGCATCGCTCAACTGTCTGTCCGCGCGGCTGTATAGCTTCCCGATCAATACAGCGTAACCCCTGCGTAAAACCCACATCCTCCTCGCCGACCGGACCTAGCTGGTGCCAGCGCACCGCACCCGCGCCGTCGCCCATCGCCGGCACATCGCGCCAGTTGCGGATGGCAAAGTCGCCGCTGTTAGCCGAGATCCTTTGGCTGATCACGTGGTGTTCGAGCCAGTCATCGCTGGTGTCGTTAAACATCTGGTGGTGGATGCCCGACGGCAGGTACACCGCATCGCCCTCCTGCACGGGAAAGCGCTCTTTATCAAAGAGCACGTGGCCGCTACCCGAGAGTATGTAGTACACCTGTTCGAGGTTTTCGTGCTTGTGGTAATCCGAATTCTTGCGGCCCTGGAGCGCATGGCGAGCAAAGCCCTGTAGACGCTCTAGGCGATGGCGCGGGTCTGGATCGTCGTCGCCATCGCGGTCGCGCAACCCACCCCAATGTACGGCACTCAGGTGGGCTATGTTGGGTTGGACGTCGCGCCAATTGATGATATACACCATGTCTTTATTCCTCCTAAGTTTATAAAGCAACGATTTGGCGCATTCGCGCACCGAGATCGATGAGTTCCTCGCGGCTGCCGCCCACTTCGTGGATCAGCGTGGAATCGTATCCCACCGCCCTCAATTCGGCCATGACCGCCGGCCAGTCTGTATCCCCTTCGAGCAAGTTGACGAAGCTGTGTTCACTACGGCGGAAATCCTTGAAATGCACCTTCTTGATACGCGGCCCCAACTCGCGTATCCAGTGCTCTGGATAGCCGTAGGCCATCATGTTGGCCGTATCGAGGTAAATCCCCACCCACTCGCTGCCGATTTCATCGACAAAAAGCCGGGCTTCGATCGGGCTGAGCAGGAACTTGTTCCAGACGTTTTCCAAGCCAATGGCCGCCCCCATTTCCTCGGCCAAAGGAGCCGTGTCAATGAGCGCGTCCCGCAACCCATCCCAAGCCTGCTGATAGGTGCCCTCGACCGCTAGCTGCCCCGGGTGCAACAGCACCCCATCGACCGACAACGCACCGGCGATCTCAAGCGAGCGCCGCAAACACTTGAGACACCGCTCGCGCTCGCCGGCATCGCGGCTGAGCAGGTTGCCGCGCTCTTGATACCAGACGATAACGCTGCCAATTTCAACGCCAGCGTCCGCGCACTGCCGCCCGACCTGTGCGATCTCGTCGGCGCTCATGCTCGGATCTAGCTCCTTGCCCTCGGCAAAGACCAGTTCCACGGCTTGGTAGCCAGCATCTTCGCACAACCGCAGCGTGTCCTCCAGCGACATGTTTCCCAAAATGATCTGCGTGATTCCTATTTTCATTAATAGTACCTCCTCTTGGACAGAAGAAACTTACAGCCTAGCCCGCTGGACTTCCACATCCGTTTGAAGCCCAGACGCAAAATCGCTACGTTTGTCCTCCTAACTTCAACTTAATAGGAGGTCATCATGGCAGAAACAATCGGCTTTGTCGGCGTCGGGCGTATGGGGGCCAACATGGCCCGCAACCTTGCGGACAAAGGCTTCAACATCTCGGCGGTATTCGACGCTAATGCCGACGCCGCCCAAGCTCTAGCCGAAGAACTTAGCTGCGCCGCCCCCCAAACCCTAGCCGAGGTTACGGCCCAATCGGACGTGGTCATCACCGTGGTGACCGACGACGCAGCAATGTACTCGATCTTCGCCACTTCCGGCGACTCACTCCTCACCGATGCCGAGGGTACGATATTTATTAACTGCGCCACTATCTCGCCGGCCGTCCACGTCGAAGTCGAAGAGCGCGCCGCCGCAGTCGGTGCGTCTTCCCTCGAAGGCTGCATGGCCTCTAGTATCACCCAAGCCCGCGAGGGCACCCTGTACCTAATGTGTGGCGGCAAACGCAGCGTCTTCGACCAAGTGCAACCCATCCTCGACGCCCTAAGCGTAGATTTGCTGTACATTGGCCCGGCCGGTCAAGCGGCCCAAGTCAAGGCCCTCGTCAACATGGTCATGAATATCAACACCGCCGGCTTAGCCGAGGGGTTGGGGCTAGGGCAAGCCCTCGGACTGGACCTAGAAATGCTGATGAAGGTCTTTTCTCAGACTGGCGCGAACTCGCGAGTACTGGAAACCGACGGCGAGGACATGACCATTCGCGACCACGAGTGTTATTTCTCCGCTGACCACGCGGCTAAAGATTCCGGCATCGCCCTTGAACTGGCGCAACAGGCCGGACTCAGCCTACCGCTGGCGCAAGCAACCAAGGATCAATACGAGAGAATGAAAACGCTGGGCCTCGGCGACCTCGACAAGTCGGGCATTGCCGAGTTGACCTTTCCCGGTCGCAAAGGCACCAAGTAATAGCTGTTTTCCGAGGGGCAGGTCGTCCCAGACCTGCCCCTCTCCCCGCTAGATCCTCCCGTGCCGGATGTCCACCATCCGCTGGGTCAGTTCAAACCGCAGTTCTTCCCCACTAAAGAAGCGCACGAACTCATCGACCATTATCGAGAAATAGCGGCCAAACGTCTCGGGCGCATACCAAGCTACATGGGGGCTGACAAAAGCGTTGGGCAGGTGGCGCAAGCGGCTGTCTTTGGGCAGCGGCTCTGGGTCGAAGACATCAAGACCAGCGATTAGCTCGCCCCGTATGAGCCGCTGCGTCAGTTCATCGTAATCCACGACCGGCCCGCGACAGCAATTGATCAGGATGCGGCCGCGTCCCAGCAAATCGAGCTCCCGCGCCCCGATCATCTTTTCGGTCTTAGGCGTATGTGGGACTTGGACGACGAGGATATCGGCGTGTTGCAACACCTCGTCGAGCGAGCCGCGCACAATGCCCAACTCAGCGGCCACTTCCTCGGACAAATACGGGTCGGCGACGCGCAAATCCACCCGAAAAGGGCCTAGCAATTCGACCAATCGCTGTCCCACATGCCCGCAGCCGACCAACCCGATCTTCTTTCCAGTCAATTCGCCGTGGACAAAGTCGTCGTTGCCCGCCTGCGCCCATTGTTCCGCGCCCGCCATCATCTGCCGATAGACCCCAGCCCCATTGCGCAAACACAACAGCATCAGAGCTAAATCCCACTCGGCCACCGGCGCAGCCGAGGCAATGTTGTCGGTATCCACGGCCAGCACGCCGCACTCCCCAGCGGCCTCCAAGTCAATACCCGTGCCAAAGCGATCCCCACTGACACCGGCGACCCGCAAGTCGGGGGCCCC
Source organism: Gemmatimonadota bacterium (assembly GCA_028875335.1). The sequence continues at coordinate 6,093 of JAPPEF010000002.1, read as the reverse complement.
TGCAAACACAGCCCGCGTCAGCTCGGGGAGCCGTCCCCCAAGACGGATCACGCCTTCACAGCCCGCCAACGCCTCAATAAAAGCCGATTCGGACAGGCGCTCCGTCGGCTCGGTGACCTCGACCACTTTCCCCAGACGCGCCAAGTCCTCTGGCTGCGCATAACCATGTGGATCCACCAACACTTTAGGTTTCACATCCTAGCTCCTCACTCCGACCGCGTGGCGAGCCATTCGACGGCCGCCTGCCGCCGCGCCTTTGGCGTGTCCGCGCTCGCTGGCAAGCGGTGCAATTCCCAAGCGATTTCGTGTGTCAAGGTCTCACCCACCTGCAAATAGACCCAAGGGCTTAACAGTTCTAGCTCGGTGTAATCCGGACAGGTATAGACCTCGGCGCTCAGGCCCCCGTCCGGGTAGCGCTGGGTCCCATCGCGGCGAAAGAACTCGGCCATGACCACGTCGCCGACAATGCCGGCCAGCCAGCGGTCCGAGTCTGCTCCAGTCTTCTGCGCCTCCTCCGGGTCGGGCACAAAAATGCCAATGTCACCCTCGATAGTGAAGTTGCGCATGGCCGCGCCCTCGGCAAAGCCAAAGGGATGATAGCGCAGATCGAAGTGGCTGTGCGGGTTGAGCGGATAGAGGGTCTGCTCAGGCGGCTGGATCTGGGTGACGTTCCAAATGGTGTAGCGCAACGGCTCGACCTTGGCATCGGCCAGCTTTTCGACCCGCTGGAGGATCTCCACGCGCGTACCCAGTTCCGCCAAGCGGATCTCGCGCACGCTACGCGCCCCATTGTACTCGCTCACCGGGCTGGAGATCACCACCCCCTCGGGCAGCAATTCAACCTCGTGTACCGCGCCGTCGAAAGCGTGGTCGGGCGGCCAAGAGTGGCCGTTGATTTTGACAAATTCGCTCTGCTGATTGGGCCAGACCTTGTCGCCGCCAAAGTTGGTCCATACGTACTGGTCTTCCTCATCGACATTGGGTTGGCCATCGGGCAACACCTGACCGTGGAGCTCGGGGTCGGACCAGAGGATGTTTTCGCCCCCGACAAACCCGTAGTGCATGATGCGACCAATGGCCGGCACCACGACTAGGCGCACATCGGGATTGGCAATTTCAATCGATCTTGCCCAGCCTTCGTACTCGATTTCTTCGACTGTGACCTGGGCCATCGCGGGCGCAGCCAGCGCCGCCAACATAACGCACTGCAACAATTTCATTTTCTGCTTCCTCATCTGAGAGCCGAAACCCCGCCGCCTTTGAGCGCGCGGGCGACTTCCTTTTCGACATCGTCTCGCGTGACCATAGTAGTGTCGCCGATGCACTCCTGCACCAAGATGCCGTGGGCAGCTCCCCACTGCACTGCGTCGGCGGCCCCTCGACCGTCGAGCAACGCCGCGATCACGCCCGAGGCAAAGGAATCGCCGCCGCCAGTGCGATCGGCGATCTCGATGTTTTCGCGCACGGCCGCCTGGTAGATTTCATCTTCCTCAACATCGAAGAGTACCGCGCCCCAGTTGATGCGGTCCGCCGTTAGCGCACCACGCAACTGAGTGCCGATGTACTTGAGGTTCGGATAGTCGTTGGCGACTTGGTGCAGCATCTTGGTGTAGATCGCCAACCACTGATCAAAACCGGCGTCTTTGGCTACCTTTTCGGTTTCGTAGCCCAGCGCGTCATCAAAGTCGTCCTGATTGCCGACGAGGAACTCGACGTGCGGCACAATAGAGCGATTGATCTGGCGGGCGCGCTCTTTGTCCGGTTCGACCTTGGAGCGATAGTTGAGGTCAAAAGAGCGGCCTGCGCCGTGCTCGCCGGCTTTCTGCATGGCCTCTAGCGCCAAGGAGGCCGTCTTCTCCGAGAGCAAGGTGTAAATCCCACCAGTGCTAAACCACCGCGTCCCCACCGCGCCAAAAAGATGGTCCCAGTCCACATCGCTAGGCCCGATTTCGCGCACCGGGGCATGGGCGCGATAGTACTCGGTCACCGAAGGCAAGAGACCCTTGCCAGCCCAAGTGAAGTTGATTCCGTTGTGCAAAGTCCCCTTGGCGTCGGTGCTGAATTGTCCCTTGCCGCTGTTGTTAAACCAGATGATGTGCCCGGTGTCTAGTCCAGCTTCGCGCAATTGGTTTTCAATGTTGCGGCCAATGCCGTCGTCCACAAGAGCCGTAATGACAGCAGCGCGTAAGCCAAAGCAATAACTCAAGCCCTCGGCGACATTGGTCTCGCCGCCCCCGTGCCAGATCCGGGCGGTACGCGCCCGAGCCGTGGGCACTTGGCCGGGATCGATGCGCATGAGGACTTCGCCTAGGGCGATGGCGTCGTAGTGAGTTTGGTCTGCTGATTTGAGTTGGATACTCATGGAACCATTTTCCTCCTTGATTTTCGTATGGTTTTCTCAGTCATAGCTGCACTCGCACCCGGCTCTTTTTCACTAGGGACTTCTCCAGCGCCTCCAGCACCGCCACCGGCCCTAGCATGGTCTGCGCGGTCTCGTCGGTTTTGCCCGTGCGGAACGTGGTGCAAAAATCGCGAATGCCACTCAGATACGAGCTTTCGTCGAATGTAATCGGCTCGTCAATGCGGCCCTTTTCACCAATGGCGCTCAGGTGGAACCCCGGCGCAGCGCCCCCCACCAAGTTCAGGGTAGCCACGCAGCCGTCGCGGTAGGTGAGGATGGCCGTATGGTTGGCACCAGCCCCGCGATGGATCTCAGCCCAACGTATATCCGTGCCGAGCAGGCGCAGCACCATATCCACTTGGTGAATGCCGTAAAAAAAGACGCCGCCCCACTTCGACTTGATGTCGCAGGAGCCAGTGGAGACCACGGCCTGAATAGAGCCGAGTTGGCGCATCTTTTTGGCAAAGGCCCGGTACGAAGCCTGTTTGGGCAAGGTGGAAAAAGAACAGACCGGCACACCCAACTCCGCAGCCCGCGCCAAAAAACGCTTCCCCTCGGCCTGGCGGTAGCAAAACGGCTTGTCGATAAAAAGCGGGATCTTAGCCTCCAGCAAGGGTCGAGCGGCTGGCAGGTGTTCCTTGCCGTGGCGGTGATCAACCACCGCCGCATCGACTTGGCCGATCAGCTCTTCAGGCGTGCGAACAATGTGCGGGATTTGACCAGCGGCAGCAGCAGCTTGCGCGTATTGGGCGGTCTCGCCCCACACGTGGGTCACCCGCACCCCACGCACCCTTTTTTCGACGTTGAGTACCTTGGCGATAGCTGCCGTGTGGCTATTTTCCGCCCCGACGATGCCGATGTTCAGCATCTTATTCCTCCCCGAACGACCACAGCTTCAACACCGTCTTACCCAACACCCACTCCAAGTCCTCCGGCGCGATGAATTTCATCTCGTCGCGCACCACCGTCAGGGCCTGATCGTAGCGGGCTTTGGACAGGCACACCGGCCAATCCGTGCCCCACATAATGCGCTGTGGCCCAAAGGCCTGATATACTTCCTCGACCATCCCGTGCGTATCGGCCCACGGATAGCCCTGCTGGGAAATCGACCATGTGTGGCTGATCTTGACGTACACGCGGGGATAGCGGGCCATATCCATCAGCAATCGCCGCTCCTCTGGGTTGTCGGGATGGGCGTCGGCCATGTGGTCGATGCAGCAATCCACATCCGGGTAGCGGTCGAGAATCCGCGCCAAATCCGGCATCCGGCTCGCCCCGGTCAGAATCAACATCGGGATTCCCAAATCCTGCGCGCGCGCGAAAATCGGGTCCATCCCCGGCCCCTTGAACCAATCGCCCGCCGCATCTCGCGACGGCGAGAGCCGCATCCCGTGCAGGCCGTGTTCCTCGGTCCACATCGACATGTGGTCGGGCGAGGCCGGGTCCTCGGGATTGATGCGCCCCACCGCCATGAAGCGGTCGGGATATTGCTTGATGACGTGGGCGACATAGCTGTTGTCCCAGCGGTAGTGGATGACCTGCACCAGCACGGTCTTTTCCACGCCGTTGGCATCCATCAGTGCCAGTAGTTCTTCCGCGGTGTGGTCTTCGGCGGGCGGGTTGGGGTTTTCCGCCGGCCACGGAAAGGCCGGATCGTTGATCCATACGTGGACATGAGGGTCGATAATGCGCATTGAGCATCCTTTCTGAGAAGTGTCGGCGCGATAACATGCAAAAAAGGCCTGCCCGCGTCCAGCACGCCGCCGCTTGCGAGGCCGCGTCCACCCGCCTAGATTGACCGGCACCTTTTTTCACCCTGCGGCCCACAGGAGACCTGTCTTGTTCGACTTGATCATTCGCAATGGCACCATCATCGACGGCACCCGCGCCGACCGCTATCCCGCAGATATTGGCCTGCGCGCCGACCGCATCGCAGCTATCGGCGATCTCGGCGACACCGAATCACAGCACAGCATCGACGCCCAAGGCAAAATCGTCGCCCCGGGCTTTGTCGATGTCCACAATCACTCCGACGGCTGGCTCCTGCAAAAGCCCAACTTCCTCCCCAAGACCCTCCAAGGCTTTACCACTGAAGTCCTCATGGCCGACGGCATCTCCTACGCCCCGGTTGACGCCGCCACTCGCGCCCACTGGCTCTACTACATGCGCGCCCTCAACGGCCTGATGCAAAGCCACTACTCAGGCTGGGAGAGCCTCGCCGATTACATGCAGCTACTCGACGGCCGCACCGCGCAAAACACCATCACCCACCTCCCTTATGCCCATCTACGGGCCATGGCCTGCGGCTGGGACCGCCGCGTCCCCGACGATGTGCAGATGGAGGAAATTATCGCCGGGGTCGAGCGCGGCATGGCCGAAGGCGCAGTCGGCATGTCAACCGGCCTCGATTACATCGCCGAATGCTTTGCCACCACCGACGAACTCGTCGAAGCCTGCACCGCCATGGCGGCCCAACAGGGCCTCTACGCCACCCATGTGCGCTACAAAAAGGGCACTCTAGCCGGGGTGCAGGAGGCCGTCGAGATCGGCCGCCGCGCCGGCGTCCCAGTCCACATTTCCCACTTCAAGGGCACCTCTCCCCAGCAAATCGACGAACTGCTGTCGTACGTGGATCAAGTCGCAGTCAACGAGGTGGACTTTAGCTTCGATGTGTACCCGTACCTGCCTGGCTCGACCATGCTCAACTTCATGTTGCCCTATGAGGTGTGGGAGGACGGCCCGCTGGGCGTCTTGCCCAAACTCAACGATCCCACAATCCGCCGCAGCTTCGCCCGCGTCCTCGACCGCTACGCCAATCCCCTCGACCGAATGACCATCGCTTGGCTGCCCGGGCGGGACAATGCCCGCTTTATCGGCCGCACCTTAGACGAATACGTCCAACAGGCCGGCGCATCTCCAACCGACGCGCTCTGCGATCTGCTGATCGAGGAAAATTTGGCAGTCCTCCTCGTCTTCCACCACGGCGACGACGCCTTGGTGCATCCCTTCTTGTCGCATGAAAAATACATGCTGGGCAGCGATGGGATTTACTTCCCCGACGGCGCGGTTCACCCGCGCTTATACGGATCGGCCGCGCGCCTGTTGGGCCCTTGCGTACGCGATCACAAGCTCTTCTCGCTCGAAGACGCCGTGTACAAGCTGAGCGCCCACCCAGCAGCGCGGTTTGGACTGACACAACGGGGTCAAATTGCCGAGGGCTTTTACGCGGACTTGGTCGTCTTTGACGCGGAGACCGTTGCGGATCGCGCCACGTACGCCGACCCTCACCAGTACTCGGTCGGCGTCGAGCACGTCCTCGTCAACGGGGTTTCCATTGTCCGCGATGGAGGCGCGGTCGAAGACTTGGGGCCGACTTGGCCGGGCCGCTACCTGAAGTTCAAGGGCTGATTAGTACTTGCTCCTCTGCCCGCCGTTCCAGCACTCGGCGGTCTCGCCCTTGGAGTTGAGGAGCGTGGCCGAGTGCTTGCCCAGCTTGACCCATACCCTCTTACCGACATAGATCCAGCACCAAGAACAATGCTCTTTGGGGTCGAGCATCCAGACAGTCCTGTCCGGCAACCGCACCAACAAGCCCCCCTCGGCAAAGCGGCGCATCAGGTGCGCCTCCACATAGCTGCCCTCAGCCAAAAGCTGCGCGGCTTTGGGCGAGGGTTCCGGGGATGTAGCCGGCG
>JAPPEF010000128.1 GCA_028875335.1 Gemmatimonadota bacterium | reverse complement strand
CGGGAATGAGGAAGTGCATGTCGGCGTAGCCTTGCCCATGGCCGTGGGAGACCATATTCACGGGTGCCCCATCCACCGAGATGGCCACATCAGTGCCGTGGTCGGCGTCAAAGCCGCGGAGAAAGATCTGTTCGGCTTTACCGCCGCCGGCGTGCTGGGCAATGATGAGTCCCGGCATCAGTTGCAACATCTGATGGGCCGTGCGATTGGGCCGGATGTGCAGGTCGAATTGGCGCACTGCCCGCGAGGAGGCCGCGGAGAAGGCCCGTTCGCCGTGAATCAGCATTTCGCCCATATGCAAGGGGCTGGGAGTCAGGGCGACGACCAAGCGAGCCTTCTCTTTAGGGGCCACCCGCATGGTATCGATGAAGGTAGAATAACCCATCAGACTGATCTCCACTTGGTAGGCACCCACAGGCACGATCGGCAATAAAAACTCACCGTTCATATCCGTGGAGGCCCCCAGCAAGGTACCTACGAGGCGAATAGTGGCCCCGACCAGCGGCTCGCCGGTAGTCTCGTCGGTTACCTCGCCACCTAGGCTGGCTTCCGTTTGGGCTGTTAGAGGGCGGGCGACCAACAAGGACGCCAAGATCGACAGATAGACTACCTTGCGCATAAATTATTGCTCCTTTGAAAGTGAACGAAATGCCTTCAGAAGCATTAAAGCCCTATATTCATATCCGTTAAAAAATATATATAAGTTCAAGTGGCTGCACATTGAGGACATAGCGGCAGGCGAAGTCTTCGCCCGTCTGGCGGAATCGAAGTGACAAGGGCAAAAAAACGAAAGGAGCAGCAGATGCGCGTAGCAATCGGAGGCATTTCCCACGAGAGCAGCACCTTCACAAACGTAGCCACCACGTTGGACAGTTTTCGGGAGCGCAGCTATCTCCACGGAGCGGCAATCGTCGAGCGCTTTACCGGGGTCAATACGCCCATCGGCGGTTTTATCGAAGGGGCCGAGGCGCACGGCTTTGAAGCAGTGCCGACGATGTTGGCCGAGGCTTTTCCCAGCGCCCCAACGCCCCGCCCCATTTTCGACAGGCTCGTGGGCGAGCTACTCGACGGCATTGAGGCGGCGGGGGCTATCGACGGGGTTTTATTGGAATTGCACGGGGCCATGGTGGCCGAGGGCATTGACGACGCCGACGGGCATATCCTAGCCGCGGTGCGCCAGTTGGTCGGCCCGGATATGCCCGTCGTCGGGCAACTGGACATCCACTCCAATGTCTCCCACGCCATGATCGAGACCGCGGATGTGCTGATTGGGCGGGAGACCTATCCAGAGGTCGATATGGCGCCGAGGGGCCGCGAGTGTGCCGACGTGCTGGTGAGCATGGTGCGCGAAGGCGTGCGGCCGACCATGGCCTTGCACCAACTGCCCCTAGTCTGGGGCATGAACCAAGTGACGGCCCATCCGCCCATGCGCCAAGCCATCGAATACCTGCACCAAATTGAGGCGCGGCCCGGCGTGATCTGCGGCTCTATCGCCACCTGTTTCCCCCTAGCCGACATCCCCGATATGGGTGCTTCCGTGTACGTGGCCACCGACAACGACCCCGCCTTAGCTCAATCCTGCGCCGACGAGTTGGCCGCTTGGCTCTGGGAGCGCCGGGCCGATTGGCAGACACCCATGCCTTCTACCGCAGAGGCACTGCGAGAGGCCGACAAGACGGGGCATTATCCCGTGGTCTTGGCCGACCGCAACGACAATACCGGCGGCGGTTCGCCCGGTGACAGCACCGGGCTATTGCAGACCTTTTTGGCGACAGACCTGCAAGACGCCTGCGTTCTGTACATCGTCGATCCCGAAGCCGTAGCCGCTTGCCATCAAGCGGGCGTCGGTGCGATGATCGATTTAGAGGTGGGCGGCAAGGCGTCCTCGTTGCAAGGCGAGCCTTGTTCCATGCGGGCCGAGGTGGTGGCCTTGAGCGACGGCAGTTTTCGCTATGACGGGCCGATGTACGCCGGCTTAGATGGCACCATGGGGTCCTCGGCCTACATCCGCCAAGGCGGCGTACACGTGCTGTTGGTGAACAAGCGCGAGCAACCGTTTTGCACGGCGTTTTCCCGCACCTTGGGTTTGGACCCAAAGCAGATGCGCTATGTCGGTGTCAAGTCCGCAGCTCACTTCCGCGCTGGTTTTGAGCCGTGGGCCGGCCAGATCCAAGTGATCTCCGAACCGTCGGTACACGCTCCGGCCGAGGCCAACTTGGCCTTTAAACGGCTGGGCCGCAAACTGTATCCTTTTGACGACATTTAGCGATTGGAAGCGGTTGTGGATCTAGGCGCTTGGGCTGCGGTGCAGGTCGGGCTCGCCCAGCATCAACCCTACTTAGTCGGCCCTACGGACAAGACGCGAGCCGCCGTGGCCGTGGTCTTGGGGCCGACGCTGGAAGGCTTGCAGTTGCTCTTTATCGAACGCGCCCAGCACCCGGACGACCCTTGGTCGGGGCACATCGCCTTTCCCGGCGGGCGCATTGAGGCCGACGACCCATCGCCGCGTGCGGCAGCCGAGCGCGAGACCTTGGAGGAGGTCGGGCTCGATTTGTCCGCGGCTGAGCATTGGGGCCGAGTCGACGACTTGACCGGGTATATGCTGCCGGTGGTGGTATCTGGTTTCGTCTATCGCTTAGAGAAACCAGCGGACTTGGTCCTCAACTACGAGATCGAGTCGGCCTTCTGGGTGGGAGCCGACCAATTGCGCGATCCCGGTAAGCGGACCCAGTACCGACTGCAACGTCGCGGCGGAGAGCAGGCATTTCCAGCGCTTGACCTATTGGGACCAAACCGCCCGCTGTTGTGGGGGATAACCTTTCGCATTGTGCGCCAGTTGATCGCCTGGATGGAGCCAGATAAAGCATGACTTCCACTCATAAATCGCGCCGCATCTGGTTCTGCCAGACAGAATACGTGGCTCAGCATCCCGAATCCCTGCAAAAGCTCAAGGACGCCGTCGGCCTGACGACGATTATGCCCGAAAGTC
>JAPPEF010000098.1 GCA_028875335.1 Gemmatimonadota bacterium | reverse complement strand
TGATCGTCTCGCTCAAGACCGAGCGCGGGGCTACCTATCGGACCTTCGTCGATGTACTAGACGAGCTCAAACTGGCCGGGGCTACCAAAATCTCGATTGCCAACCCGGAAGAATAGTCGATGAAATTCGCACGCAAAGCCAAAGTAGTTAGCGTCATTCCCACGGCCTCCATGGCCGATATATCCTTCTTGCTCCTCGTGTTTTTTATGGTCTCGACGGTTTTCGTGCGCTATCGGGGCGTGCCGGTGGAATTGCCACAGGCCGAGAAAATTGAGAAGCTCGAAAGCCGCCGCAACGTATTGCAGGTTTGGGTCAGTAGCGAAGGAGTCGTCAATATCGAAGACCGGAACATACCGCTTTCCGAGGTGGGCGCGCTGGTGCATAAGTACCTGACGGCTAACCCTCGGTTGATTATCTCGTTGCGAGGCGATAAGGATTCTGAGTTCGGGGTGATTTCCGATGTCATGGAGGAATTGCGCAAGGTTGAGGCCCTGCGGGTCAATTTCTCCACTAAGCGGGAGCTAGACGAATGATTCGCGGCAAACAGCCTGAAGCCAACCTGCGGTTGACGTACCGGAAGACGCTGTGGGCTTGCACGGGTCTTTCTACCCTCTTGAACGCGGCCCTCTTTGTCCTCTTCCCGAGCTTCGAGCCCGATGCCTACGCCAAACCCGAAGAGCCGATTATCATTCAACTCGAAGAAATTCCCGAGACTAAACAGGAACGTCGGCCGCCACCGCCAGCCCGACCAGTAGTGCCCGTACCTACCGACAACCCGGATGTCCCGGAAGACGTGACCATTGAGGACACCGAGCTCGACCTCGATCTCGACGATCTGGCACCGCCGCCGCCATTAGAAGAGGAGGCGGTGGTTGAGGAAGTCGAGTTGGAGGAAGAAGAAGAAATCGTCGAGTTATGGCGGGTCGAGAAGAAGCCCAAGCTCACCAAGAGAGTAGAGCCGAAGTATCCGCCTACTGCCCAGAAGGCCAACATCACAGGCAAGGTGTTTGTCACGGCGCTAGTCGGCAAAGACGGCAAGGTCGAGCAGATTGGCAAGATCACAGGTCCCAAGGTGTTCCACGAGGTCGCCAGAGCTGCCGCTCTCCAGTCGGAGTTTACACCGGCGATGCAAAACGACAGGCCCGTCAAGGTATGGGTTAGCCTACCTTTTACCTTCAGGCTCAACTAATAATTGCCATATCCTCCTATTTTTTATATATTTAGTAATAATTTCTTCCCTTTCTTCCCCGCACAAACGCCGTCCCCGTACTCGGAGCAGACTAGTGGGAGGATTAGTCTATGCGGTGTCCCTATTGCAATTGTGAAGAAGATCGGGTGGTGGATTCGCGGTCGTGCCGCGAAGGTATGGCGATCCGTCGTCGCCGCGAGTGCACAAGCTGTGATAAGCGCTTCACGACCTATGAATACATTGAGAACGTGCCTCTATCCGTCATTAAGGCCGACGGTCGGCGCGAGCCTTTTGATCGCAGTAAACTGCTCGACAAGATACAGGTAGCCTGTTACAAGACGACCGTTTCGGCCGAGGCGATCGAGCAACTCGTCGATCAGGTCGAGGCCGAAGTGGGCAGTCTCAACGTGAAGGAAATTCCCTCCAAGCAACTCGGCGAGCGCGTTATAGAGCATCTGCGCCAGCTCAACGATGTGGCGTACGTGCGCTTTGCCTCGGTCTATCGCCAGTTCAAAGACAAGAGCGATTTCATGCGCGAATTGGAGCAATTGGCCAATAATTAAAGGCCCGAACTGTTTTTTTAGCGCATCGTAACCGGATTGAAAAGAAATTGCTCTGGACCTTTGTTTTTGCCTTGACAAATACGCACGCCGTTTCTACTTTAGGCCTCAACACACTACATATAGTGTCAAATGAGTGTAATGCTCTGAGATAATGTGTCTCGGGGCTGCACTTTTGCTCTCTCCCCTAACCCTAACAGCAGTTAACCTAAGTCCTTATTTTTGGCGATGTTCTCCACTTCGCCCATGGATCTTTTTTGCTTCAATGGGAGGGCATGAATGGAATCCGGACGCGTAGTTGCACACCGATTTGAAGACATGCTAGCGCAACTCGAAGGCCACGGGCTCAAGCGCAACGGCCACGATGCTCTCCTGGCCCGCGCCGCTGATGCCGAAACCTATTACGGCGACAACGACCTCGCCATTGACGTTTTGCGCAACAAGTACTTGGCACCCGGCGAGACCGGGCCGCTGCACATCTGGGACCGCATCGCCCGGGCCATGGCTTCGGTGGAGGAGGATCCCCAACTCTGGTACGACCGCTTTTTCTCGCTGTTGATGGACTTCAAATTCATCCCCGGCGGACGCGTCATGCACGGCGCTGGTCGGGACGAGGCTAGGCGCAAGCCGACGCTGTCCAACTGCTATGTCATTCCCATTGAAGAGGACAGCCTAGAGGGCATCTATCGCTGCCTGAGCGAGTCGGCAATGGTGTACCGCACGGGTGGTGGCGTCGGCACGGATCTGTCGATTCTCAGGCCGCAAGGAGCCCCGGTCAACGCCACGGTGGATGCTTCGCCGGGTTGCACCGCGTTTATGAACCTGCTCTCCGAGAGCACCAATGCCGTCTCCCAAGCCGGTCGCCGCGGAGCCCTGATGCTGACCTTGCGGGTCGATCATCCCGATATCGAAAACTTTATCACCATCAAAAACGACGCCAATCGCACCAAAGTGCAGTACGCCAATATCAGCGTGCTGATTACCCACGAGTTCATGCAGGCTGTATTGGCCGACTCGGACTTTGACTTGCGCTGGGGTGGCAAAGTATTCCGCACGGTCAAGGCGCGCCAATTGTGGGACAAGATCATTGCCAATGCTCACGCCAGCGCCGAGCCGGGGATTATTTTTTGGGACACGATGCGCGAGTATCACAATGTCGAATACGTCAATCCGCTCTCCAGCACCAATCCCTGCGGCGAGCAGCCGCTGGCCTCGTACACGGCCTGCAACTTGGGCAATCTCAATCTGGTGAACTTCGTCCGCGCCGACGGCGAGTTCGACTACGAGGCGTTGGGGGAGGCCGCTCGCGTGGCGACTCGCTTTTTGGACAACGTCATTGAGTACAACATGGACAATCATGCCTTGCCCAAAATTCGGGAAGCCGTAGCCTCCGACCGTCGGGTGGGTTTGGGCATCACCGGCATGGCCGATGCGCTGGTCTTGATGCAGAGTAAGTACGATTCGGACGAGGCCTTGGAAATTATAGACCGCGTTATGGCCACCATTTGCCACAACGCCTATGAAATGTCCGTCGAATTGGCGCAGGAGAAGGGAGCCTTCCCGCTTTTCGACTGGGAGGGCATCAAGCAGAGCAAATTCATCCAGGGCCTGCCCCAAGCGTTGCAAGAAAAAATCGCCGAGCACGGCCTGCGCAATTGCACCTTGATCACGATGCCGCCGGTGGGCACAGGTTCGATTGTGGCGCAGACGAGTTCGGGGATTGAGCCGATCTTCTGCACTAGCTACACCCGCCGGGTAAAGCAGGACGACGGCGAGAGTTTTCGCGAATACAAGGTCTATCACCCGCTCATCCAGCGCGTTTTCGGCGACGACGAGGACCTGCCCAATTACGTGGTGACGGCCCACGAAATCGACCCCTACTTCCGCGTCAAGATGCAGGGCGTGCTCCAGAAGTACACCGATAGCAGCATTTCTTCGACGATCAACCTGCCCGAAGACATCGCGCTAGAGACGGTCGCCGACATCTACATCACCGCGTACAAGGAAGGTCTCAAGGGTGTGACGGTGTACCGCGAGGGCAGCCGCGAGGGCATCCTGCAGACCGAGGGCCAAGCCGACAAGAAGGAAGATCCGGTTGTGGAAGTCCCCGATTCCTTGGGGCCGGATGGCTTTCGGCATCGCCGCCGTCGCCCGGCCGTCACCGCGGGTATTACCGAGCGGATCAACACCGGCGAGGGCAAGATCTACGTAACGATCAACGAAGACGAATACGGGATCTGTGAGGTCTTTAGTACTATCGGCAAGGCGGGTGGCAATGCCGCCGCCCAGTCCGAGGCCATCAGTCGGCTAATTTCGCTCGCGTTGCGCTCGGGGGTTGACCCACAGGAAGTCATCAGCGAGTTGAAGGGTATTTCGGGGCCAAGTCCGGTGTGGGAAGACGGCGAGTTGATCCTGTCTACGCCGGATGCCATTGGCAAGGCGATGGAGCGCTATTTGCAGCGGAAGGCGGGCAAGCAGCCCGATGCTATTGCTCTCGAGGGCGTGCCGCCCAGTTTCATCGAGAGCAGTGAGTCGAAGACGCTGACGACCTGTCCGGAGTGCGGATCAACGGTATCATATGAGAGTAGCTGTCTGATGTGCAAGCACTGCGGATGGTCCAAGTGTTGAACTAAACACCGAAGTGCTTTTGATCGAGGCGAGGATGTCGTCGGGAGACCGGCGGCATCCTTGTTTTTTATCTTAATTCGAGCACCAATCCGTCGTAGGCAAGTTCCACACTTGGGGGAAGTTCGGCATTGGTCTGATGGTGATCGAGGTCGTGGGCTATATGCGTGAAGTAGGTGTGAGCGGGCTGGAGCTCGGCGACGATGGCCAACGCCTGCTCGACGTTGAAATGGGTAGGATGTTCTTTGTGGCGCAGTGCGTCAAGGACCAAGACCTCTAGGCCGCGCAGCCGCGCCATGGCTGCCTCTGGAATATAGTTGGTGTCCGTGGCGTAGGCGAAATTGCCGATGCGGAAGGCGAGAACCGGGGCGCGACCGTGATAGATGGTGAGCGGCTCGATGGCGAGCCCACAGGTAGTGAACGGCCCGGCAATCGGACGCAAGGCAATTTGTGGCGTCGCGCTGGGGGCGTCTTTGTCAAAGGCGTAGTCGAAAACTCGTTCGACGCGTGCAATGGTATCTGGGTCCGCATAGCAGGGTAGCGGCTGGTCGCGGTCAAAGCAATAGGAGCGCACGTCGTCGAGGCCGTGGAGATGATCGGCGTGGCCGTGGGTCAACAGCACGCAATCGACGCGGTCGATCTGATAGCGCAAGGCTTGGGTTCTGAGATCTGGACCGGCATCGACGAGAATGGAGCGGCCTTGATGTGCTAGGTGTAAAGCGCAGCGCAAGCGCTTGTTTTTTGGATCGTCCGAGGTGCAAACCGGACAGTAGCAGCCGATGCGCGGCACCCCGATAGAGGTACCGGTGCCGAGGAAGGTGACCTTCATATCGGCACAGCGGGCAGGGTCAAAATCCGCGGCCCGTCCTCAGTAATGGCGACGGTGTGCTCGGCGTGGGCAGCGAATGAGCGATCAGAGGTAAGGGTGGTCCAGTCGTCGAGGTGATCGATTTGGGGGTCGCCTAGGCAGAGGATTGGCTCGATACAGAATACGTGCCCGGGTTTGAGCAGCGGACCTTTACCGGGAGGGCCATAGTTTTCGATATAGGGAGATTCGTGCAGCTCGAGGCCAATGCCGTGGCCCCCGTACTCGCGCACCACAGCCAGTCCTTGGCTTTCGGCGTGGGATTGGATGGCGTGCGAAATGTCGGAGAGCCGTCCGCCGGGTCGCGCTCGGTCAATGCCTTGGGCGAGGCAAGAGAGGGTACCATTGATGAGGTGCTGCGCCTGCGCGCTGATTGCGCCGACCGCGACGGTAAAGGCCCCGTCGCCATAATAGCCGTCGAGGCAGGCACCCACGTCAATGCTGACGATGTCGCCCTCTTGCAGTGGGGTTTCGTTGGGGAACCCATGCACGATTGCGGCATTTACTGAAGTGCAAATCGAGTAGGGGAAGCCGTGGTATCCCTTGAAGGCGGGCACCGCCCCTAAGGCGCGAATTTCGGCCTCGGCGACTTGATCTAGTTCGAGAGTGCTCACGCCAGGCGCAATGAGCGCTTCGAGCTTCTGCTGGACGGTGAAGACGATCTCGCAGCTAGCGGCGATGTGTTCTATTTCGCTTGATTTCTTGCGATGGATCAAGGAGCAAACCTCAGAGAATGCAGTGCGTAAAACCAAATGCGTTACAAAAAGACGGCGGCTTTAGTTTGTCAAGAGCGCGTCTTGCAATTGTCTGAGGGCGTCTATATATTCAGCAAATTATGTAACTTACGTAATTTACGACTTTCAGTACTATCAACCGAGGGGGCAGATGGGCAAGTCATTGGTGGTTGTCGAGTCGCCGGCCAAGGCCAAGACAATCAACAAAATTTTGGGCAAAGATTTTGTGGTTAAACCCTGTATGGGGCACGTGCGGGATCTGCCGCCCAAAGAGCTGGGCATCGACATTGAAGACGGCTTTAAGCCGCGCTACGTAACGATTCGGGGCAAGGGCAAGATCCTGGACGGCCTTCGCAAAGCAGCTCAAGCCGCGGATACCACCTACTTGGCCACCGACCCCGACCGCGAGGGCGAAGCCATTGCTTGGCACGTAGCCCAGGCCATCTCCCGCAAGAACGACAACGTCAAGCGCATTCTCTTCAACGAGATCACGCCCAAGGCAGTGCGCGAGTCGCTGGATCAATCGGGTGTGCTGGATCTCCACAAAGTCGATGCCCAGCAGGCGCGGCGCGTGCTGGACCGCTTGGTCGGATACGAGATCAGCCCGCTCTTGTGGAAGGTCATACACTCTGGGCTCTCAGCCGGTCGAGTGCAGTCCGTAGCCGTGCGGTTAATCTGCGAGCGCGACCGCGAGATCAAGGCGTTTGATCCTCAGGAGTACTGGTCGGTCGAGGCCCTTTTGGGCCGCGAGAGCCAAGATTCGTTTCGGGCGCGCCTTTTGGCCAAAGACGGCGAGAAGCTCGACATCGCCAATCAGGAGGAGGCCGATCGCATCGCCGCCGAGTTGGCCGCGCAGGATATAGCGGTCAAAGAGGTCAAGCAGCGCGACCAAGTGCGCCGCCCGGCCCCACCCTTCACAACCAGCACCCTGCAGCAGGAATGCGCCCGGCGGATGCGCTTTTCGGTCAAGCGCACTATGGCTGTAGCTCAGCAGCTATACGAAGGCATTGAGGTCGAGGGTGAAACCCGTGGTCTAATTACCTATATGCGCACGGATTCAGTGCGCGTTGCAGCCGACGCCATTGCCGAGGTGCGCGAGCAGATCGGCACCCTCTACGGCCACGAGTACGTGCCCGAAACGCCCAATCACTACCGGACCAAAAACAGCGCCCAGGACGCCCATGAGGCTATACGCCCCACCTCCGTGGCTTTACATCCAGACAAGATCGAGGACTTGCTTACGCCAGATCAAGCGCGGGTGTACTCCCTGATCTGGAAGCGATTCGTGACCTCGCAGATGAAGCCGCAGGTGCTCAGCATCACGACGGCTAATGTCGAGGCTGGCCCCTATTTGCTCCGCGCTACAGGTAGCATCGTCAAATTTCCGGGCTTTACCCTGCTCTACAGCGAGAGCAAAGAAGACGAGGACAAGCCAGAGACTATGTCTAACGGCACGGCCCAGACAGAAGAAAAAGACGAATCGCGGGCCATGCCTGCTGGCATTGCCGAGGGAGAAGTGCTGAAGTTAGAGAAGATTTTTCCTGAGCAGCACTTTACTAAGCCACCGCCGCGTTTTACCGAGGCGTCTCTCGTTAAGGAACTAGAATCCGAGGGCATTGGCCGTCCCTCGACTTATGCACAAATCATCACTACCATCCTCGATCGCAAGTACGTCGAAAAGGTCGATAACCGCTACTTCGTGGCTACTGAGCGCGGCCAGACTGTCAACAAACTACTCGTCGATACCTTTCCGCACCTCTTCAACGTAGCTTTCACGGCCAATATGGAGGACAAGCTCGATCAGATCGAAGATGGGGGCACCAACTGGGTGGAGATCGTGCAACAGTTCTACGGCTCATGGAAGGGCGATTTAGACACGGCCAATAGTCAACGCAAAGAGCTAAAGCGCGCACTGCAAGAGGTGTCGGACGAGGACTGCGAGGACTGCGGGGCCGACATGGTCGTCAAGTGGGGTCGCAACGGCCGCTTCCTCGCTTGCTCTGGTTATCCCAAGTGCAAAAATACAAAACCTCTCGAAGAGCAAAGCGAGGTGGAGACCGACGAAGTCTGTGATCAGTGCAGCGCGCCCATGGTCGTCAAGATGGGTCGCTATGGCCGCTTTTTGGCTTGTAGCAGCTATCCAGATTGCAGAAACGTCAAGCCCTATGTTCTCGGGATTCAGTGCCCAGAGGACGGCTGCGATGGCCAGATCGTGGAGAAGCGGTCGCGCAAGGGCAAGGTCTTCTTTGGTTGCAGCACCTATCCCCAGTGCAAGTTCGCTAGCTGGGACCGTCCCATAGATCGCAAGTGCACCCATTGCGACGCTGCTTTGCTCTACGAAAAGGGTAGCCGCTCGGGTGCCCCTACCACGTACTGCCGGGTTTGCGGCACCGAGTACGAAAGCGAAGAGGGCGAAAAAGACAAAAGCGCCCAAGCTGCCTGAGTATTCATTTCTCCTTGGCTCGTTAACTGCCATGGCCGATGCATCGCAGAGCGCTCTGCACGCCGGATCTAGCCTCGAAGAGGGCATTGCCCGCTTTTTGGAATACTTGCACAAAGAGCGCAACTGCGCCGAGTACACCCTCAGTTCATATCGCTGCGACTTGCAGCAATTTGCCCGCTTTCTCTACCCGCGAGTCGATAATTTGCAACTGCCGTTGCGGGCAGTGCAGCGCGAGCAGGTGCAGTCCTTTATTGCCGACCTAGAAGGAAAGGGCCTCAAAGCCAGCACTGTCGCCCGCAAATTGGCAGCCCTGCGCTCGCTCTTCCGCTATCTCTGCCGCGAGGGAGCGCTCGTCGCTAATCCGGCTGGTGCAGTGGCATCGCCTTTGGTCGAGCGCGCATTGCCGAGGCACTTACCCGTAGAGCAGGTCGCCGAGGCCATGGAAGCCCCTTCGACCAAGCGGTTCAGCGGAGTGCGGGATCGTGCCATTCTAGAGGTGTTCTACGGAGGAGGCATTCGCCTCGGCGAGCTGATGGGGCTCAACCTCTCGTCGCTGGATCTGGCCGACGGCACCATCAAGGTGATGGGTAAGGGCCGCAAGGAGCGCATCGCCCCCATTGGTGCAAAGGCGCAAGAGGCGCTCAAAGCGTACCTGCAACGCCGCGCCGAGGTTCTACTCGAATGCGATATGTCCCAAGTAGAAGCCGGTGCCCTTTTCCTCAACGGACGCGGCAAGCGATTGAGTCGCCGCACTGTGCAGCGCATCGTCGAGCGCCACCTGCAAACAGTGTCGGAAGACGATTCGCTTAGCCCGCATCGTCTGCGCCACTCCTTTGCTGCCCATCTCCTCGACGCTGGTGCCGATTTGGTGGCCGTCAAGGAGCTCCTCGGCCATGCGACCTTGGCCGCGACTCAGAGTTATACCGAAGTGAGCTTAGAGCACCTACAAGCCATCTACGCCGAGGCCCACCCGCACGGTGCTGATTAGCGTCTTGGTCGCGCTATTATTGGGTTGCGCCAAAGTCGGGCCGCCCACCGGAGGGCCGGTGGACAAAGAGCCACCCCGCATTCTGTCTCACCACCCGGAGAGCGACGCCTTGGAAGTGACGCGGGATACCGAAGTAGAAATCGTCTTCAGCGAACCCATGAATCGCGAGCAGACTGAAGCCGCTCTTTTCACATCGCCGGCCGGATTGCTGCAACTGTCGTGGCGTGGCCCACGGCTGTGCATTGCCATGCCTTTGGCCGAGGAGCGAACTTATGTGCTGACGGTGGGTACCGGGGCGCGGGATCTGCGGGGCAATGCCTTGACGGAATCCTTTACCTTAGCTTTTGCCACCGGCTCACAGCTCGATCAGGGGCTGGTGCGGGGCCGGGTGTACCAAGACCATCAACCCGTGTCCGGTGTCCACGTTTGGGCCTATGACTTGGAAACCTTTAGCGGAAAGGTAGGTTTGGACGAACCGTCCTATCAGACGCAAAGCGGTGCCGATGGAGGCTATGAGTTCGCCCGCCTCGCTCCGGGCCACTATCGGGTACTGGCCTTTAGGGATGCCAATCGCAACGCCCTGCCTGACGACGACGAGTGGTTGGCTCTGCCAGCGTCCTCTGTGGAAGTGGGGGAGGAAGAAGTGCTGGCGGGCGATTTAGCGCTCATGCGGCGACAGATGTCCGCGCCCGTACTCAAGCGGGTCCAAGCCGTACACGCCGAGCGGCTGATGTTGCTGTTTACTGCGGCCGTGGACCCGCGAGACTTAGAACTGGAGGTCACTGGGCTGGCGGTGGAGTCGCTATATGCGGCCCCGAATGCAGAGGAAAAAATTTACGTCGAAACGACAGCGCAGGAGTCGGGCCGGCGCTATCCCGTGCAACTCGCGCTCGCTGGTGCGCCCGTGCAGTGGGATGCGCCCGTCCGCGGCAGTGGACGGGCCGACCGCAAGCCACCCTCTTTTGTCGCGCTGGCGCGAAATCAACTGGCCCCAAGGGATGCTTTGAACTTGCTTTTTTCTGAGGCCATGAAGCCAGTTGCGTTGGAAGGGTTTTGGACGGAGAGCGATTCGACGCAAGCACTAGCGGGGGATTGGCTGTGGTCAGCGCCCAACTGCGCCCGCTTTGCGCCCGCCGAACCGCTGGCACCGGGTGCGTATCGGCTCGCGGGGACGGCCGCTCGGCTCGCGGACCGGGCTGGCAATGGCCTCGCCGATAGCCTGCTCGCGCTCTCGTTTACAGTCGACGCGGAGACTGCGGCAATTCGGGGGCAGGTGCAGGCCGAGGAAATGGGTCGCGTCCGGGTCGCGGTCGTCTGCGAGGACGGGCGGACGTACGCTGAGTGGACCGGCGAGGACGGTCGTTTTGCGCTGAACGGCCTGCTGGCCGGCACCTATTCGCTGTGGGCCTTTGTAGATCGCGACGGCAACGGCGAGTACGGTAGCGGCTCGCTCAATCCCTTTCGCTATTCCGAGCCTTATGGACGCTATTCCGAGCCGATTGACCTAGACGCGGGCCAAATCGTCGCTGAAGTGGAAATCTCATGCCGCTGAGACTGATCGAGTTGACGCTCTTGGTGCTGGTGATCATAGGACTCGAGGTGGTGCACTTTGCTCGCTTGACCCCTCATCAGCGGGCCTTGATCCAATTGGAGGCGCGATTGGAACAGCTCTACTTGCTCGAAAAGGCCCACTTTGATAAGCACGGTCGCTACTTCGATCCGAACGACGGAAATATACGGCCCGCCTGGTGGCGGATAGAGGGCTATACGTGGGAGTTCTGGCCCGTCGGCGAGGGGTTTTTGTTGGTGGTGCGGGCCGACTTGGACGGGGACGGAGAGATCGGGGCTTGGGCCATGGATGCGGCCCATCCGCAGGTGGGCACCCTCAACCAAGACTGAGAACAGTAGTACCCGCCGACCGAGAGGGCAGTGCAATAAGCCCGTCAGACGGCGATTTCCATGGGGATGGAGGGATGGGGATCGTAGTTGAGCAGTTTGAAGTCGTCGTAGCGGAAGTCGGAAATCGACTGGCCGCGATTTTTAATGGTCATAACCGGCAGTGACCGGGGGGTGCGGGCGAGCTGTTGCCGCAGCGCGGCGACGTGGTTCTGATAGATGTGGACATCGCCGCCAGTCCAGACGAATTCCCCGGGCTGCAAGCCGCAGACTTGGGCCATCATCATGGTCAACAGGCTGTAGCTGGCGATGTTGAACGGCACGCCAAGCCCCACGTCGCAAGAGCGTTGATAGAGCTGGCAGGAAAGCCGACCGCGCGCGACGAAAAACTGGAATAGGCAGTGGCAGGGCATGAGCGCCATTTGCTCCAACTCGCTGACGTTCCACGCGCTGACGAGGATGCGGCGCGAATCGGGGTTGGTCTTAATCAGATCAATGGCGCCTTGAATTTGGTCGATGGGGCCGTCTGGGGTTGTCCAGTTGCGCCACTGCTTGCCGTAGATCGGGCCGAGGTCGCCGTTTTCGTCGGCCCATTCATCCCAGATGCTGACCTTTTCCTTTTGTAAATAGGCCGTGTTGGTGTCGCCCTTGAGGAACCACAGGAGTTCGTGGATGATGGAACGCAGATGCAGCTTCTTGGTGGTCAGGCACGGAAACCCGTCCGCGAGGTCAAAGCGCATCTGATAGCCAAAGATGGCGAGGGTGCCGACGCCCGTGCGGTCGTCTTTGGCCTCGCCGTGGTCGAGGCAATGGCCTACTAGGTCGAGGTATTGTCGCATTGTGAAAGCTCTTTTTTAGTTTATAGGTTTTGTGTACCGTGTCAAAAGCGTTTTGTGTGGTAGTCTTTGACCTCGCCGTGCGTGGTTGAGGTGTTAGCGCATTTTACCTAATTCTTGGCGTGGAACACATAGGGCAAGCGGCCGGTCGGCAGGTTGACAAGAACATGCCTGCCGCGTACTTTCAAACCCCTGTTTGAGGCGACGTGGCCAAGTGGTAAGGCAGGGGCCTGCAAAGCCCTTATCCCCGGTTCGATTCCGGGCGTCGCCTCCATTTTTTTATGTGTGCGCCGGGGTGGCGGAATTGGTAGACGCGGTGGACTTAAAATCCACTGTCCGCTTAGGACGTGCCGGTTCGAGTCCGGCCCTCGGCACCACTAGCCCCACTAATCCAGCAATTCCAGCGCCTGCATTCCGGCGCGGATGTACCCTAGGGCGAAAGCGCGGCCCCGGTGTCCGTACGGCTCGTCGCCGATTACGCGGGGCGTGTGATCGGGCGTGATGACCCCGTCGTAGCCGGCGTCGCGATAGGCTTTGAGCGCGGCGATCATGTTGACGTCGCCCTCGTCGATAAAAACCTCGTCGAACTTGGGGAAGCCGCCGCGCACATTGCGGAAATGCACGTAGAATATCTTGCCCTGTGCAGCGAAACGGCGCACGGCTGCAATCGTCTCATCCGGCCCCATCTCGGCCACCGTTCCCTGGCAAAACTCCAATCCATTGCTCGGACTGGGCACGAGGTCAATCAACCGCTGCATGGCGTCGTGATTGGTCAGGAGCCGGCCCGTGCCGAAAAGGGTTTCAGCCGGAGGATCGTCTTGGTGGGCGGCGAGTTTGACGCCAGCGTTTTCGGCGACGGGCACTACCCGTTCGAGAAAATAGGCCAATCGCTCCCACATCTCGGCGACCGAGACCGGTTTGTCGACGATCGGCGGCGCGTCTTTGACTAGGGCGTAATCAAAACTTTTAAGGCCGGCCCCACCGCGTCCGCCGCCGCTGTCGTACGCGCGCCAGTGGCCGGAGACGCCGGCCAAACTGAAGTAGTAGCCGAGGATCGGGATGCCGATTTTCCCCATGTTCTCAATAGAGGTACAGACTTTTGCCAACTGGGCGTCCCGCGCTGGCGTCGCGTGGGTGATGGGGTGCATGTGGTCGCCGGGCAAGTTCTCGATGGCGCACAGTTCCAAGCCGAACGAGTCGATGAATTTTTTCATCCGCAGCAACTCGAAGTAATCGAGTACGCCCTCGTTGCCGAGGTGGGGGCTGTGAACGACGATGTGCGTGACGCCCATCTGCTGGGCGAATTGCAGGTTTTCTTTGCTGAGTGTGTCGAGGCCGAACTTGAGACCAAGTTTCACGGTAGGTTCCCTTTCTAACGAGAATGGTGTCTGCACAGTACGCACAATGCCTGCGGCAGGCAAATCTCGTCGCGGCCAGCCCCTCCCTTGACGCGCCGTACTTTGGCCGCTACTATCCGCTGCATGCGAGCCTTTTACCTACACGGCGCCCGCGATTTGCGAGCCGCGGAAATCGAGCGTCCGCAGATCGCTGCGGACGAGATCTTAGTGCAGATTCGCGCCACCGGCATCTGCGGTTCGGACCTGCACTACTACATACACGGCAGAAACGGCGATTTCGTCCCAGAGCGCCCTTTTGTTCTCGGGCATGAGTCGGCCGGGGAAGTAGTCGATGCGGGCGCGTTCGCGGACGTGCTGCCGGTGGGTAGTCGAGTGGCCATTGACCCGTCCCACCCCTGTCGCACGTGCGACCACTGCCTCCAAGGCCGCTACAACCTCTGCGCGCAGATGCGCTACTTTGGCTCTGCTGCCTGTAGCCCGCCCCAAGACGGCTCGTTCCGCGAATACGTGCAAGTCCATGCACACAACTGCCATCCGCTTCCCGCGGCGATGGACTATCGCCAAGCGGCCCTCCTCGAACCACTATCCATCGCCGTCCACGGCGTCGGCCAAGCAGGGGGCATTGCAGGCAAGCGCGTGCTGGTGACGGGCGCTGGTCCCATTGGCCAGCTCATCGGCTTGGTCGCTCGGCACTACGGAGCGGCTCACCTTGTCGTCAGCGATATTCGCCAAAGTGTGCTCGACTTGGCGGCGTCGCTATGGGCCGATCAGCCCGTGCGTGCTGACGATTCGGCGGCCGTGGCGCGGGCGGCGAGCGAGGGATTTGATGTCGTCATGGAAGCCTCCGGTGCTCCGGCTGCCCTGCAAGCCGCGTACGCGCACTGCAAGGCCGGTGGCACCATTGTGCAGTTGGGTGTTCAGGGCGGCCCGATTGAACTGCCGGTCAACCTGGTCATGCAAAAGGAATTGACCGTCCGCGGATCCTTCCGCTTTGCCCACGTATTTCCCCAGGCCTTGGACCTGTTGGCGCGGCAGCAACTCGACGTGACTCCCCTCATCTCGCAGTGCGTCCCCTTTCCCGACTTGGTCGCTGGTTTCGACGCAGCGCTCCAGCCCCAAACCGTCAAGGTAGTGGTTGATTACTAAGCGCACCGCCGCTTGTTGACCGCGCTACGTGAGGGCGCTTTCTTATGTCGCCGACGCCATAGGGAGCCGATATGCACGAAGCCGTAAAAAACTGGTTGGCACAGTGCCGCGACAAGCTGTGCACCGAGGCGATTACCGCTGCGGATCTCGATCGCCTCGGTGAATTGCTCGCCGAACCCCGCCAGCAGATTCTCTACCTCTACGCCAAATCGACCAATATGCGCGCGCCGCTGGCTAGCTGGGCCTTGTACGACGCCACCCAGCCGCGAACGCCGACTCTGCCCAGCGACGAACCGCCCTACGAATCAGTGCTCGCGGCCGTGGCCGATGGCTGGCGCGTGGTGCAGTTTCCCATCGCCAAGCTCTACGCGTACGAAGGCCAGGACAACGACTACCTCGGCTATGAGTTCGTGCTCGAAAAATTCGCTTAGGAGAAACGGATGTCGCCAATTAAACCGACGCTAGACGACGATGGTGTCATGGACTTTGTAGCCTCCGGCTTGGTGGTCCTCGAAAGCGTCATCGACGAGAACTTCAACCGCTGCTGCGACGACCTCGCTCCCGGCAATTGCGACGACGTTATCGCCTCGGACGACTTCACTCAGCAGGTGCTCCTGCATCCCCAAGTCGCCGGGGTCGCGCGCTCGCTGTTGGGCGAGGATTTCTTGGTGCCCCGAGGCGGCCACCACCACTTTTTCAAGGAGCCGCACCTCGGCCAGACTTGGCATTCGGACGGGCTTTCGGGCAGTGGCTACGATGTCTTTGAACTCCAATGCTATTATTACCCTCACAGCGTCGCGCTCGCCGATGGGCCAACTATGGTTCTACCCGGCTCGCATTGCCGCGCTGTCGATCGCGAGGCCATCGCCCACTACGGCGATATCCGCGGCCAAGTCTCGCTGACCGTACCGGCTGGCACCGTGGTGCTAACTCGCTATGGCATCTGGCACAAGGCCGGTCCTAAAACCAACGACCGCGCCCGCAGCATGATCAAATTTTCCTACCACCGCACGGCTGCACCACAGCGAGACTGGCTCTGCGATGCAGCGGAAATTCCCGCCTATCGCGATCGCCTGCGTCTGCCCTACGTAACCGAAGTTGAATCCTACCGCGACCGGGTGCGGCGCATCCGCACCTGGAACTGGCTCTGCGGTATTGACCAAGAAGTCGCGCTGCGCTGGGAAAGGTCGCAGCCGGTTTCCGAACTGATAAAGGAAGGTACTCCATGACCGCCAACAGACCCTACGCATTGCGCGCCGTCCCCGGTTTGTACGCCAGCAAGCCGGGAATCCAAGTCGCCGTTCAGACTTCGCACAAGGCCAGCGACGAGGATTTGCAATTCTTCCAACAACTCGGCGTCGAATGGGTCATGCTCGGCATTGACGACCCGGCGTTGCACAGCGTCGAACACTACAAGCAGTTTGCCGCGCGCTTTGCCGCCTATGGCCTACAGATATATCGCATCGCCAATCACGCGGTCCACAACGTGCCGGAGATTACGCTCAATCTGCCCGGCCGCGACGAGAAAGTCGAAGAATTAATCCAGTTCATTCGCGACCTCGGTGCCGCTGGTATCCGCTACCACACGTACGCCCACATGGGCAATGGCATCTGGAGTACCGGCCGCACCACCCGCCGCGGCGGCATGAGCGCGCGAACCCTCGACATCAAAAACGCCACGGGTCGCTGGGGTAGCGAGACCTTTGCCGGCGATTTGACCCACGGCCGCGCCTATACGGAAGACGAACTGTGGGAAAACTACGAGTACATGATCCGCAAGGTGGCTCCGGTCGCCGAGGAAGCTGGGGTCCATATCGGCATCCATCCAGACGACCCGCCGGTCTATGCGCTAGGTGGAATACCGCGCTGCATCTTCGGCAACTTTGCCGGGTACAAGCGGGCGATGGACATTGCCGACAGTCCCAATATCGGCGTCTGTCTGTGCGTCGGCTGCTGGTTGGAAGGGGGCAAGCAGGGCATGGGGGCGTCGGTCGAAGAGGCGGTACACTACTTTGGCGCGCGCAACAAGCTCTTCAAAATTCACTTCCGCAATGTCTCCAACCCCATGCCCGATCCGTGGGTCGAAACTCTAATGGACGATGGCTATCAGGACATGCACAGCGTGATGCAGGCCCTGCGCGTCGTCGAGTTCGACGGCGCGATCATCCCCGACCACATCCCCGAGATGCTCGGAGGAGGTCGCGTGGGCGTCGCGTACTCAATCGCCTATATGCGGGCGCTGGTGCAGGCCGTCAACAACGAAAACGGTGGCCCGGCCTAGCCGTACCTACCGCGGCATACTTTATCGGCCATCTGCCCGTCGGTGATCGGGATGACTAGGCGACCTGACATAGTCACTAAGTACGTCGAAAGCCGCGAGACCGAGAGGCTGGGCCTGCCGATCGGCCAAAAGATCGGCCGGCTGGACGCGTCGACCCACTGGGTTCTCGATGACCGCTTCGACCACGGCCCGTACGACCAGCTCCATCGGCAGCTCACCGTGGTCGACGCCTACTCGGCTGTGGTAGATCTAGAGGAGAACATCCGCGGATGTATTGACGTGGTCATCCAAGCGTTCGGGGTGGAGGAACAATACATAGCCGCGACGCCGGAGTTCGATCCCCTAACCGAACCGACTCGCGGATCCAGGCAGTGGAAGCCATTCTTTGCAGGCGAGGAGCTCGTCGAGCGCGTGGTGATGAACCTCGAAGAGCACAAGCAGTTCGCCGCGGCCTACGGGGACTACGTCGAGGTCGCCCGCTCCGGCGATGACATTTCTAGGATCGTCGCCGACGGCAGGATCGCGATGGTGTTGATGCTGGTGAGTGGCTTTATCGCGGACCGTCTCGACGTGCTCGGCGAGTTTTACCGCGAGGGCATACGGGTCATGTGCCCCAGCCACCTGAGCGCGACCTCTTGGGCCGACTCCTGCGCCGAGTTGAACGATCCTCCCGGCTTAACCGACTTTGGGCGCGACGTGATCCGCACCTGCAACGAACTCGGTATGCTCGTCGACTTGGCGCACTGCTCCGACTACACTTGCAGAGATGCCATAGCAGTGGCGACGAAACCGATGATAGCCACCCACACCAAAGCCCAGGCTCTCAGCCGGAGCCTACGCGACATGCCGGACGATCTGATGCGGGAAATAGCAGAGGGCGGAGGCGTGGTCTGCGTCTTGGCGCCGACGCCGCGAACTCCGCGCGAACGACACGAGGCCCGGCGCAAGCGCGACGAGGCCCTGCACCAGCGCTACCCCGACCCGTTCGAGCGCGCCCGGGCCAAGTTGGCCGACGCGGAAATCTGGGGGACCAAGCTCGACCTAGTCACCATTGACCATGTAGTCAACGCGGTGGGAATCGACCATGTCGGCCTTTCCTCCCATGCACAAAGTGTGCCGCAGTGGAAGGAGTACACCGCGGCGTTGATTGACCACGGCTATTCCGAGACGGACGTGGCCAAGATCATGGGGGAAAACGTCGTGCGGGTGCTGGCCTCGGCTTAGGATGCCACAGAACACGGCGACAGCATCCCCATTCCCTTTCAATTCAATTAATAGAGAAAAGGCGAGAAATGGCTACCATACCGACCATCGTTAGCACCGAGATCCTCCCCCCGCCCGAGTGGGCGTTGTTGCAGCGTCGCCTGTTCAGTCTCTTGGAGACCGCAGGCACCGCCGCCACCGAGGGCTATGCCCGCTCCGACGGTCGGGTGTACCATTTCTTCGACGTGGACGACGCCTACGAAAGCCGCTCCATGCGCGCCATGCTCTACGCCCTAGGCGGCCACGAGCGCTTCCTCCACATCGCCAAGCGGGAATGGGATGCGATCACCTGGCTCTACAGCGAGGAGCGCCAACTGACCGATGACGAGCCTAGGCATCCCATGTACATGCCGCAGTTGCGCAACGAGTACTGGAACCTCAGCATCCCCTTCAACGCCGACTGGTTCCACATGGGCGAGGGCAATCAGATGCTCTACGACTTTGGCGTCGCCGATCCGACCAATCCGTCCAACCGCGAGCGCGCTCGCAAGTTCGCCGCCATGTACATCGGCGAGGACCCCAACGCACCCAACTTCGATACCGAGCACGGCGTCTTCCGCTCGCCACTCCACGGCGGTGCCGGCCCGCTGACGGCCGTGCGCCAGCACGAAGGCATTGTCCACCGAGGTGGGGACATCTCGGATCACGTCCACTTGGTGCGCCACTGGCTCGATCGCGGCTCGCTGGGCGATTTTGGCCATCGCAACGCGCTCCAAGACAATCCGAGTAGCGAGCCGCTGACGCCTCACTTCCTCTACCCGAAGATCAAGGAGCTCGAGCCGCGGTGGTACGCGGACGAAGCTCGTCGCGAGGAAATCCTCAACCTCTTCGACAAGATGGCGCTCCAGGGCGACGAACCGGCCGGCCTCTGCGCCACGGCCTTAGTGACCAACGCCTACCTCTACACCGGCGACGAGAAGTACAAGAAGTGGGTCCTCGACTACGTCGGCGGCTGGATAGAGCGCATCCGCAAAAACGATGGGGTCATTCCCGACAACGTCGGTCCCACCGGCAAGATCGGCGAACACCGCGACGGCCAGTGGTGGGGGGGATTGCACGGCTGGAGCAGCAGCGAGAGCGCGGCCGACCGACTCTTTCTCGGTCTCATCGTCGGGGCCCAGTGCGCCCATCTGCTCAGCGGCGACGATTACTACCTCGAAGTGCTGCGCTCACAGATCGTCGCCCTCCTCGACCGCGGCAAGACCGAGCGTGGCGAGCTGGTGGTGCCGAAGAGCCACGGACCCGACGGCTGGACCGGCTACGCCGAGTTCACCATCCGCGGCGGCCCCACCCATCTGGTCAACCTGTGGCACGAATCCATGTCACAGGGCGACTACGAGCTCGTCACCCGGGTGCGGGACGGCGGCGGCACCGACTGGAACGAGCTCCCGCCCATCGGCGATCGCGGCGGTGCCCGCACCGAATTCGCCCGCTTCCAGTATTACGACGGCAAGAACCCGGACTGGCCGGTGCAGTGTTTGCAGGCCGACTACCAACAGGTCGCCGATTTCCTCGAGGGTATGATGCGCGACACTCGCACCGTCCAGCAGATCATCGCCGACAACGCTTGGCCGCCAAACCCCGTGATCGTCAAGGGCCTCGTGCAGACGACCATGGGCTGCCCCGGTCAACTCTACAACGGGGGAATACTGCGCGCGACCGTGCGTTACTTCGACGCCGACGCCAGCCGCCCCGGCCTGCCGCCGGACGTGGCCGCCCTCGTCGATGATCTCTCCACCAATGGATGCGGAATTCAGCTAGTGAACACCAGCCACAGCGAGTGCCGGAACCTCATCGTCCAGTCCGGTGCCTTCGGCGAGCATTCCTTCACAGAAGTGGAGTTCACGGGGACGGATTACAGCAGCGACGCCCTCAACCCCAATACCCGCGTGCGTTCGAGCAAGACCGCGACCACCAATACCATTCAGGTCAACGGCAAGCACTTCACCGTGATCTTGCCTCCGATGACGTCCGTGCGCCTATCCTGCGGCCTGAGACGGTTTGTAAACGACCCCAGCTACGCCTTTCCCTGGCACGGCGGCGAGGTCCCGGTCGAGTAGGAGGTTGGGGCCCGGCCTCGCCGCGAGTCGCGTTGACTTTGCGCAGGATAGGCCCTAATATTTTTAACTGCTTGCACCGCTTGGCGATGTGCCCATAGCTCAGTTGGATAGAGCATCTGCCTTCTAAGCAGACGGTCGTAGGTTCGAGTCCTACTGGGCACGCCATGCAAGCCCTCAAGACATAGTGGTGGATGTAGCTCAGTTGGTTAGAGCGCCAGGTTGTGGCCCTGGAGGGCGCGGGTTCAACTCCCGTCATCCACCCCATCTTCTAATCTCGTCTCTGCCTATGCAGTCGCCCGATGCACAGCCGGCCTTGGCCGGTTCTGCCAAAATCATTACGTGCGATCAGTTGCTCGCCGTCCGCAGCCAAGCGAGAAAAGCGCGACAGACCTTTGTCTTCACCAATGGATGCTTTGACTTGCTGCATCGTGGTCACGTCGAGTACCTGCGCGCGGCGCGCGCCTTGGGCGACTGTCTCGCGGTGGGGTTAAACGACGACGACGGGGTTCGCGCTCTCAAGGGCCACGGACGGCCCGTCTGCCCGCAAGACGACCGTGCTGCCGTGCTCGCGGCCTTAGAGTGCGTTTCGCATGTGTGTATCTTCTCTGGTAAAAGCGTCGAGAGCCTCGTGGCTGCGCTTGCGCCCGATGTCTTGGTCAAGGGGGGCGATTACGCCCCGGCCGCCATCGTCGGCCGCGAACACGTCGAAGCGCGCGGCGGCCAAGTTCGCGCTCTGCCGCTGTGGCCGGGCACTTCCACCACCCAATTAGTCGAGCGCATCAAGGCGCTGCCCAGCGCGTGACGAGATTTGGTTTGGGAGGGGGATTATGCTATATTCGTCAAAGATGGTTCATTTGTGCTTCCAATAAAAAATGCAATGAAAAGCGCTAAAAGCGCGTTGGTGTTAGCCTTGGGCCTTGGGGCTTGTGCTGCGCCGCCGCAAATCGAACAACCCCCCATCCAGTGGGAAGATGCCCAGCCAGAGGAAAAAAGCGAGGCCCTCCAGGTCCTCGAACGCGCTGTTGCAGCCGCGTACGAGCGCGAGCAGGCCATGGCCGAGCGCATGCACCAGTTAGAGACATCCAACGCCCAGTTGCGGCAGGCCCTTAGGACCCTCCAAAGCCAGAGCCGCGTCTTGAGTGCACGGCTGGATTCTTTGCCACGTCGCGCAATGCCGCCGCGCGTTGCCGCTAGCACCAGCGTCCGCAAGGCACAAACTGATACGACGGCTAACGCCAGCAGCAGCGATGCGTTCAACATGTACCAAGGTGCGCTCTACTACTATCGCCACAAGCAATACGACCGCGCCTTGGCCGAGTTTGACCGCTTGTTGCAGGAAGCCCCCATGAGCGAATGGTCCGACAACGCCCAGTACTGGAAGGGAGAGTGCTATTACGGACTGCGCAAATACCAGCAGGCGCTCATCGAATTCACTAAGGTGTTTGCCTTCAGCAATACGGGTAAGGCCGACGACGCCCAAATAAAAATCGCCAACTGTCACATCAAGTTGGGTGAACGCGACCGGGCGCTTGCGGCCTTGCGCAAGCTGATTGACGAATATCCAGATAGCGAATACGTGCCCATTGTTCGCGACAAGATAAAGCAACTCGGCGGTTGATGAGAATGATTTTGCCCCGATTTTGTTATCGCCTTTTGGCTGCGCTGATGGTCTGTGCCACCGCGTCGGTCGCCGTTCCTTTTCCCACCAATATGGACTTGTTGGTCGAGACCGTGGCGAGTGCGGTCGATGAGAGTTTGGCGCGCATTGAGATGCCGGACGACGCTGCGACGGCCCCCTTGTTGGTCGTGGCGCAGAGCAAGCACGACGCCAATTGGATGGTCGAGCACCTGCTGGCCAACCGGCTGCTGACGCGCGGCTTTAGCGTAACCTTGGATTCGACGGCAGTCCAACCGGCGAGTATGCGCCTGTCCTACCGGGTGCTCGACCTCGGCGTCTCCGCGCATTCGGGATTGCACGGCAGCAAAGCCAGCCGCCAGGGCCAAGTAACGCTCGCCCTGCGCTTGAGCGATGAGCGCGACGATGTGGTCCACTGGCAGGACGAAATCACCCGCACGCAGCGCGATCAGATCCCCAAAAAGCAGCTAGAAATGCTCCAGCACGACCAATTCGAATTCGCCAAGACCGAATTAGAGGAACAAACGTGGAGCAAATTTGTCGAACCTGTGATCGTATCCACCGTGCTCGGTGGGCTTATTTATTTGTTCTTCTCTAATCGCTAGCTAGCTATGAAACACCTCGCTTTCCCGCTCGTCTTGTTCATCGCCGCTTGTGCCAGCACGCCGCCCGAGAAACTCCAAGGCGCAGATTACTACTTTGAAGAAGGCCAAAAGGCCATGGAGAAAGACCGCTGCCTAGAGGCCTCCGAGCACTTCAAGCGCTTAGTCAGTAACTTTCCTGGCTCGCATCGGGTCGCCGAGGCGCAGTTCCTCCTCGCCGAAGCGTACTATTGCAATCGCGATTGGGTCAACGCAGCTTTTGAGTATCAGCGCATCGTCGATATTTACCCGTCTAGCGAGTGGGCGATTGAGGCGCAGTTCAAGGTAGGCGAGTCGTACTTCAAGCAATTGCGCCGCCCGGAGCTGGACCAGAAGGAGACCTTTGAAGCCCTGACGGCCTTTCGCAACTTTATCGAGGACCATGCCGACTCGCCCTTAGTTGAACAGGCGCTCCAGCGCATCGTCGAGTGCCGGAGCCGCTTGGCCCAAAAGCAGTACCTAAGTGGCCGCTTGTACCACAAACAGGGCCATCTCGACGCGGCCAAAATGATCTACGAGGACGTGCTGCGCGAGTACCCGGACGTCGGCGAGTGGTATTACACCACTCTCTTCCGCATGGGCGAAATCGCCCGCACCCAGGGCGATGTGGATCTGGCGGTGCGCTATTGGAAGGAAGTGCTGCAAGACAGCGGCAACCCGGAGTTGGTGGAGGATGTGCAAAAGCACCTGTCCGGGCTGAGCCAATCGCCGGGCTAAACATGCGGCGCATCGGCGTCATCGGCGGCACCTTTGACCCCGTCCATCACGGCCACCTGCTCTTGGCCCGCTTCGCCTTAGAGCAAATCCTCCTCGACGAAGTGCTCTTCATTCCGGCGGCCGATCCGCCGCTCAAGCAGGGCGCGTACGCGCCGGCCGAGGAGCGCTGGGCCATGGTCGAACTGGCCATAGCGGACTGTCCCGACTTTGCGGCCTCGCGCTTGGAGCTAGACCGCCCGGGCAAGTCCTATACCGTCGAAACCCTGCGCCTGCTGCTCCAGCTTTATCCTCGTGCTGAGCTGTTTTTCATCATCGGCGCGGACAATATCGGTCAGCTATACGAGTGGCACGATCTTGAAGGTATTTTTGCCCAGTGTACGGTGGTGGTGGGAGCGCGCCCAAGCGAGGTAGCGGCCAGCGACCCGAAGCTACTGGCGCGTCTGCGCTTCATAGATACTCCGCTCATTGAACTGTCCTCGACCGAGATTAGGACGCGCCGGGCCGCTGGCCTGTCTATCCGCTTCATGGTGCCAGAAGCGGTCGAGGATCACATACTTGCGAAAGGATTGTACGCCGCACCGTGTTCATGACGCATTTAGAATGTTCCCGTACGGGCGCGCGCTACGACGCTGACGTGTTGCAGAACCTGTCGGAGGTCGGTGCGCCCCTCCTCGCCCGCTACGACCTCGACCGGGCCGGACGCGAGCTGGACCGCGCCGCACTCAGCACCCGCCCGCCGACGATGTGGCGCTACCGGGAGGTCATGCCCATCCGCACGCCCGAGGAGATCGTCTCCCTCGGCGAGGGTTTCACCCTGCTGCTTCGCCCGAAGCGCTTGGGTCGCTGGACGGGCTTTGCCCAGCTCTACATCAAGGACGAATCGCCCAATCCTACCGGCTCCTTCAAGGCGCGCGGCCTCTCGGCTGCCGTCACTTGCGCCCGCGCGCGCGGCGCAAAAAAGCTGGCCATCCCTACGGCGGGCAATGCCGGTGGCGCGATGGCAGCTTATGCGGCTGCCTGTGGCCTGTCGGCGATAGTCTTTATGCCCCGCGATACACCGCAGGCCTTTGTCGCCGAGTGCCGGTCCTGCGGCGCTGAGGTCGAACTGGTTGACGGACTGATCAGCGATTGCGGCCGCATCGTCGGCGAGCGCAAGGAAGCCGAGGGGTGGTTCGAGGTATCGACTCTGAAGGAGCCGTACCGCATCGAGGGCAAGAAGACCTTGGGCTACGAGCTGGCCGAGCAGATGGATTGGTCCCTGCCCGATGTGGTGATTTACCCTACTGGCGGGGGCACGGGGCTGATCGGGATGTGGAAGGCATTCGCCGAGCTGGAGCAACTCGGCTGGATCGGCGAGCACAGGCCGCGGATGATTTCGGTGCAGGCCGAAGGCTGTGCGCCGATTGTCCGGGCTTTTGCGCGCGGCGATGAATCGGCCCAAGCGTGGGAAGGCGCTCACACCGTGGCTTCGGGCCTGCGCGTCCCCAGTGCGGTCGGCGACTTTCTGATGTTGCAGGTGTTGCGGGAAAGCGGCGGCACTGCAATTGCCGTCAGCGACGAGGAATTGATCGCGCATTCGCACAGTATGGCGGCGCACGCGGGCATTTTCCCTGCACCTGAAGGGGGGGCAACGCTAGCGGCTCTAATCAAGCTCAAGGAGCAGGGACTCGTGGCCCCGGACGAGCGCGTGGTGCTCTTCAATACGGGGTCGGGTTACAAATACTTGGAGGCTCTGTCCGAGGGGCTCGTGTCTTGACGAGAATGGGGGCGGCGTCTATTTTATGACACTGCTTTGCACCCATAGCTCAATTGGATAGAGCACCTGACTACGGATCAGAAGGTTCGGGGTTCGAGTCCCTGTGGGTGCGCCATTAAAAACAACGGGTTACGTTAAACGACGTAGCCCGTTTCGCTTTGGTGGGAAGGCCGTGTCAGCATTATGTCAGCAATAATGGAGAAGGAATCCAATGATGCTGATGCTGTTCAAGCTGTTGTCGCTATTCGGTCGTAAGCTGCTTTGAAAACCCCCGTGCCTAGGGATTTGGCACGGGGGTTCATATTGTTGGGTAGGCGGGGTCTATCGCTAGTCCCTCTGGAGCGGGAAGAAAGAGGAGGCCATCCTCGTCGAAATTATGGCGTTAGGTGGGTTCCTTCGTGGTGGGATGTCGCACCTTTCGTATCTACTGAAACGTCTGCGCGAACTCAGTGAGAGCCTTAGTAATTCCTTTGCCGGACAAATCACGCCCTTGGAGGTATTTCCCCACGACATAAAAGGTTGATGCGCTTGATTTGATCCGGGTAGCTAGGAAATAGTTATCCTCTGCCCTGTACTGCTGATGAAACTGTTCAGCAAACTCTTTGTTCCTCCTGTCCTCCACCTCACTTCGTAGTTGCAGCATCCCAACCACCCTATTGGTATCTAGCTCTATCAAGGCATCACCATAGAGTTCCGCGTGGAACCACAGCGAAGCCCCAAAGTCCTCCGCGCATTGACTTAATGGTCCACTAAACACGAAATCACAAGGAAGCCCAGCAAGCCATACTCCGCTCCGCATATTTTTGTTCATCGACCACTCAGTGTTTACCCACATCACCTGTTTACTCAAGATCCGTCGGCACTGCTCAAGAATAATCAGATTCCAGAACCTTCTATGATTTTCACCATATAGTGGACTACCTATTTTTTTAGCGAGAAACTGCCGGTCGATCTTCTTTGGGCACAGAATAAGGTTGCGAACCAACTCAATAATTTCCAGTTCTCGCTCTAAGTACTGGATATACTGCTCCACTAAGGTACCGAAGGCACCCATTTCCATCCCATCGTCAGCCACAGCTTTGATTGCCGCAAGCACGTCTTTATATGTGATCAGTGGGAACTGCTCGGCTATGGTGTCCACAAAGGATTCGTCGCAAAGTCCCAACGCCACAACAATGACTCCGTCTTCTTGAAGAGATTCCAGTTGTGGCTTGTTACCGACAGTCTTTGTTTTGTTCTCGAATACAACCTTAGTACCTAGGCGTTCCAGCAAGATATCGTATCTGTGATTACCTCGTTTTACCTCTGTCCTCACCTCTCCGCCTCCATTTATCAGCACCTCTTCGAGTTGGGGCCATCCTTTCCGACTGAAGATATCAGCCAACTTCGCCGAGACTCTCGTTCCCATTCTGTGTTCTCCC
This sequence comes from Gemmatimonadota bacterium, assembly GCA_028875335.1. Next base: position 2,310 of record JAPPEF010000098.1, on the reverse strand, counting down.
TTGCTGTCTAGCAGCCATGCCAGCATGGAAGAGTGGAACAGCTCTAGGTTTCCTCGTTGTAAGATATCAACGATGGTTCTCATCTTAGGTTATCCTTTATTGAAAATGAGCCGGTAGCATGTCTCTCCATATACTAAGGAGCTAGGTGTACCGTAAAATCCTCCTCAAATTTTCAAAACTAACCACTACCTTTTATTGATCCTTAATCATCGTTGTCTAAGGTCGGCGACCGCCAAATCTCAATCCCAAACATCTCAGCCGGGTAAAGACCTATTACAGCTTTCTTCGATAGATGATATGCTCTTGTGGTGGGCTTATTTCGCAAGAATTCTCGGACGGCCTGAATAGCTGCTTCTGCCTCTAAGCAAGGCTGTGTTTCGGGCATGACAGCGCGCATAAAGTGTATCGGCAATACTGGGAAAGCACCTATACAGGCATAGACTTCCTTCGTAGGGCGAGACAATTTTTTCTTTTTAGGATTCTGCGCGTAAAAAAAATGAACATCGAAATCTTTTACCCCATAACCACAGCCTAAATACTGAAGCGCGGCACCTTGGCATAGAGCTACGAGGATCAGACGCTGCTGGTAAGGCTTGCTCAGGTGCGGATTGCGTACGAAGAATGCCTTCTCCTCGACGGCGGCCAGTTTTGCCAAGTCGCGGAGTTCACACGCGGTTTCATTGTGATGCAGCGCAAGCGCCCTGTGCCATGGACGTGAGTGATCTTGCCACACATGCCGACCTGATAAGCCTTTCGGGCCACAAGATGTATGGTCCCCAGGGCATTGGCGCACTGTACCTTCGCCGCGATCTCAAAGAGTCGCTTGAGCCCTTGATTTATGGTGGTGGCCAGCAGGAAGGGCTGCGTTCCGGTACCGTTCCGATGCCACTGTGCGTCGGCATGGCAGCGGCAGCCGAGATAGTCGCCGGCGACGAAGCGGAAGAGGAACGCAAGAGAGTCGCTCGCCAACGGGATACATTTATTTGCCTGCTACAAGGCGGGAATTTCCCGATTAACATAAATGGAATGGTCGGAGAGCAGCGCCATCCGGGCAATGCCAATATCTGCTTTGACGGCTTCCATGCGGAGGACATCCTTGGCGTCCTTCAGCCGAGGCTTGCCGCGTCCACTGGCGCTGCGTGTGCGTCAGGCATTCCCGAGCCATCGCACGTACTTCGCGCACTCGGTCTGACCACAGCGAAAAGCGACTCTTCCATCCGCTTTAGTTTTGGCCGGTTTACCTCTTTCGAGGATATTGAGAGTGCGGCATATCTAGTTAGGGAAGCTCTTGCTACTCTTTCTTTGGAGACCGCATCCCGGCCAAGATGACCGAGGCTGGCTGGCGCTAGATGTTCGGCGCTTGGTCTCCTCCAATATCGCCCCGAACACCTGCAAAGCCTGTGAATGAGGGCAGTCAAATTCGGCTGCTCAACGCTGGCTTTTGGCTTGTGCTGAGGCGTGGGCTGGTTGGTGTGTTTTTCTCCGCCTGTCGCTATGTCACCCGCCTTATCACCGACCCGGCCTCCAAAATTGGGCGGTAGCCCAGAAGCCCTTTCTGTCGATAGTTTTCAAGATCGCGTCCCGACCAAAGACAGGCTTACTGCTGCGCTAAATGCTCCGTTGACAACGCCTTTATCTCCCTCGTATGTTTTCTTACATAACCTGAAGCATAGCCGCTCTCGTCGCCCGGCGGAGGCCCAAGATGTCGTCTGTAGATATAAAGATTGAATGCCCTGCCAACATTCTGAATGCGCTAAAAGAAACCCCTGATGAATTTGCACAGGAAGCACGAAGACTTTTGGCTGCAAAGCTTTATGAAATTGGTCGCTTATCCTCAGGGCGAGCTGCAGAACTCGCCGGCCTAGGCAGAGTGGCTTTTTTTGATATTTTGAAGTCGTATAAAGTTCCTGTTGCGAATTTAACCCGCGAAGAGTTGAAGAAGGACTTCGAGAGTGCCAGAAAGATGCGTGGTTGATACATCTGCACTACAGTATCTTTTTCGCATCGGCCAATTGGATATTCTCCATACACTCTTTGATGAAGTTCTATCGCTTTGTTAGAAAAAGGCCTCTATGGCCCTAATTGACATTGGCGCCACCCGCCAACTCTTCATTGACGACTACCTGATCGAAAGCCTCCTACACGCCCGACGGGTGCTGAATCCGGCGCGCAAGTCGTCCCACAACCCCATCTTGCCCGTTGATCGGCCTTGGGAGGGCACGTACAATCAGGTGAACTACGTCTATTACGACGAAGCCCAACACCACTTCAAGATGTGGTACACCACGTGCCGCTACGTCACCCGCTTTA
>JAPPEF010000267.1 GCA_028875335.1 Gemmatimonadota bacterium | reverse complement strand
GATGTGGCCGTTGGCATCGCGGGCGAAGGCCGTGCTAAAGAACACGCCGAGGGGGCTGCCGTTGATAGCCGAGACTTGCGAAAACGAATTGGGCAGGATCAAACGCCCGCCTTCGATACCATCGACGCGGTTTTTGTTAGTCGCATACGTCAGGGTCGATTCCCAGCGGAAATGAGAACGCGTCAGTGGAATAGTGCGCACGAGCAATTCCCACCCCTTGTTGCTCATGGTGCCGACATTTTGCAAAACCCGCGCATGGCCGGTGGATGGGGACAACGTGCGCATCAATAATAAGTCGTCGATATGTTGATCGTAATACGTGAGCTCCACGCCGAGGCGATTGAACCAAAAACCAACATCTGCGCCGACTTCGATTTCTCGCTGGCGCTCGGGTTTGATCGTCCCGCCGAGTTGGGTACTGGGGACGAGGCCGGGGCGGCCATTGTATGAGGAGGCATTGTAATTGGTAAAGCGGTCAAACGGGCCAATGGCGGTTTGACCGCCGGACGCGCCGATGGAAGCGCGCAGCTTGAAGTCGGCAAATGCGTCGTCTAGGGCGCTGTTTTGCCAGAAGCCGGCCTTTGAAATGAGATAGGCTGCGCCGGCCTTGGGATAAAATTGCCAGCGCTGGTCTTGGCCATAGACCGAAGAGGCATCGACGCGGGCCGCGCCGGTGAGAAACAGTTGATCGAAAAACGCCACAGTTTGCTGCGCAAAGCCGCCGTACAGGGCCTTCTCGCTCCTGAATTCGCTGGCTGCGACGGTCGCCCCGCTCGACACGGTTTGGGCGACTGGACTCAGGTCCTTGCCCTCCGCGCTAAAGGTTGCTCCCCGTTCGTATTGCAGGGTTCCGCCGACGAGCAAGGTCGATTGCACGTGGGGCGCTATGTCCTGCTGGTAGCGGACGTGGAGGTCGTTGTTGAGTTGGAGAAAGTCGAATGCGGCGCGGCGCGCAAAGCCGTTGGCCAAGCCCGGCGCGGAGGTCCCGGCCGGGATAAATGCAAGGGCCGTTTGATCGTAGGTGTCAAGCCCCAACGTATAGTCGATGTTCAAGCGAGATAGCGGGGCGAGATCGAGTCGGGCATAGCCTATATAGCGAGAGACTTCTTGCGTAAAATCATAGCGGTCGATGACCTCTAATGGGTTGGCGAGAACGCCTTCATTGGGGTACGCGCCGGTCGTGGGATCGGGCGTGGGGTCGTAGGTATTGGGGCCAAAAATAAAACCCGTCAATGCCCCGTAGTTTGAGTTTAATCCGCCGTTGGGAACGTCGTTGCTGTTGCTAAATGAGAAATGGCCGCCCACGGACAACGTGGCCCAAGGCGACAATTCTTGATCGATGCGCGTGCGCCCTCCCATGCGCCGAAACGAACTATTAGCAACCACGCCCTGATCTGCCAAGTAGGATCCCGAGGCAAAGTAGCGGGTGCTGCCGGCCCCTCCCAATACCGAGACGTAGTGCTCAGTGCCGGCGGCGCGGCGAAAAATGAAATTTTGGTGATCGAAGCGCTGCACGTCCGAGCCGTCGGGATTTTTGTCGCCATTGTTGTCAACAAGTGCTTTGTTGACCGCAAGCGTTTTGCGCACTTGGGCAGTTGAAAAACGAGAAGTGTAGGTGATCTGCGGCTTACCCAATGCGCCGCGCTTGGTAAAGATCTGCACGACGCCATTGTTGGCGCGCGAGCCGTACAGGGCAGCGGCCGCCGCGCCTTTGACGACTTCGATGCGCTCTACGTCATTGGGGTTGAGATCGCCGAGGCGGTTTTGCGCCCCGCCGCCGAGGCGGATGAGTTCAGGCGAACTGTTGTTGACAACGACGCCGTCCACCATATAGAGCGGGTCGGCGTCGCCTAACACGGTACTAGTGCCGCGCAAGCGGACGGTCGCGCCGCCGGCCGGATTGCCCGAATTTTGCTGCACGAGCGCACCGGCCAATTTGCCGGTCAGCGCCTTGTCGAGGGCCGAGGTGCCGGCCGTTTCCAACTGTCGTGCGCTGAGGGTGGAAATGGCATTGCCCAGTTGCTTTTTGCTCGCGGCAGCGGAAAGGCCGGTGACGACGATTTCGTCCAATTGCAAGGCATCTACGGCAAGCTGAAAAACAACGGTCGTCAGGCCGTCGTTTTGGCGGATGGTGCGTTGCGCGGATTGGTACCCCACAAACCGCGCTTCGAGCAGAGTTTCCGCTTCCGGCAGCGGCAGGACGAGGGCGAACTGGCCGGCGTCGTCGGCGGTGGTGCCGATGGTGGTGCCAACGACGCCAATGCTGGCACCGGGCAGCGGCTCGCCGCGTTCATCGGTGACCGCCCCTGTAATGGTGAGTTGGGCAAAAGCCGCCGTGGGGATGCCGAACCAAAGAAGAACTGCGAATAGGCGCACGGTCCCTACTTCTTGTCGTCGTCCACAACTTTATAGTCCGCGTCCACCGGCTCCGAATCCCCGCCCTCTTGTGGCTGACTGGCGGCACCTTCCGGCGCTGGCTCGCCCTGGGCCTGTTGGGCTTGGGCGTCCTTGTACATTTCCTCGGCCAGCTTGTGCGACGCCTGTTGCAGCGCGGTCATGGCCTGCGCGATGGCCTCGTCGTCCGTGCCTTCGAGCGCTTGCTTGAGCGCGGCGACTGCGTCCTCAACGCCTTTCTTGTCGGCCTCGGTTAGCTTGTCGCCGTAGTCGGCCAGCGATTTTTCCGTTGCGTAGATTAGCTGGTCGGCCTCATTGCGGCGATCGACGGCCTCGCGGCGCTGTTTGTCCTCATCGGCGTGAGCTTCGGCATCCTTCTGCATGGTGTCGATTTCCTCTTGGCTCAGGCCCGAGGACGACTCGATGCGGATGGATTGCTCCTTGTTGGTGCCCTTATCCTTGGCCGCGACGTTGAGGATGCCATTGGCGTCGATGTCAAAGGTCACCTCGACCTGAGGCATGCCGCGCGGGGCCGGGGGAATGCCGTCGAGGTGAAAGCGGCCGAGGGTGCGGTTGTCGTTGGCGAACTCGCGCTCGCCTTGCAGCACGT
>JAPPEF010000022.1 GCA_028875335.1 Gemmatimonadota bacterium | reverse complement strand
GGGATTGAAGTCCTCGAAGCCTTTGCTGAGATCTCGCCCGAAACGAGTGTTGTAATGATGACGGCTTTTGGCACGATCGAGTTGGCCGTTGAGGCCATGCAGAAAGGAGCGGTGGACTTTATAACCAAACCGTACACGCTCGAACAGATCGAAGTAAAAATTGAACAGGCGCTTGCCGGACGCCGTCTCAGTCAGGAAAACGCCTACCTGCGCCGAGAAGACGAGCTGCGCTACAGCTTTGACGAGATCATGGGTGAGAGCCCGCAGATGCAAGCGGTCTTTCGCAGGATACAAACCGCCGCGCCAACTCATTCGACCGTGCTCATCGGCGGGGAAAGCGGCACTGGGAAAGAGCTTGTTGCTCGGGCGATCCACCAGCACAGTACGCGCCGGGAAAAACCCTTCGTCAAGGTCAATTGCGCGGCGCTGGCAGAGGGCGTGCTGGAAAGCGAACTCTTCGGCCATGAGAAAGGCGCATTTACCCAGGCCGTGAAGATGAAACCCGGACGTTTCGAGATCGCCGATGGCGGTACGTTGTTCCTCGATGAGATCGGCGAGAGTACGCCGGCGATGCAGGTCAAACTGCTGCGCGTCCTGCAGGAACGGGAATTCGAGCGGGTCGGGGGAACCCGCTCGATCGCGGTTGATGTCCGGCTCGTCGCCGCGACTAACCGGAACCTGCCCGACCGCATCAGGGAAGGGGCATTCCGCGAAGACCTGTACTATCGCCTCAACGTGGTGCCCATCGAGGTCCCGCCCTTGCGCGAACGTCGCGAAGACATTCCGCTGCTCGTAGCCCATTTCCTACTCAAGTACAACGCCGAGATCGGCAAGAAGGTGTCGTCAGTGCATCCCAGCGCAATGGAATTGCTGACGACGCACTCTTGGGCCGGAAATGTTAGGGAACTCGAAAACGCCATCGAACGCGCCGTGGTGTTGGCGCAGGGCAACGAGATTGCGCCTGATGACCTCTCGCTAAACGCTCAATCGCCTGAACACCACCTAGAAAGCGGCACATTGACGGAGCGCGTCGAGGCTTTTGAAAAGCAGCTCTTGTGGGATGCCTATTTAAAGGCAAACAAGGTCAAAGCCGACGCCGCGAAGTTGCTCGGTATCGAACGAACCACTTTCCGCTACAAATTTGAAAAGTATGAACTCTAGTCTCTCGGCGAGCGTTCAGGACCATGCTTTTTAGCCGGCGGTGTCTCCTGCTATTTTGCGCCATCTCAATCGGGTCGGTGTCAGCGGCGTTTGCGCAGGAACCAACCCTACAAAACTTGAGAATACAGATTGAACAACTCGCCGAACAGGTCGCAGGCATCTCCGCGGAGCGCAACAAGCTGCTGCGCGAAAACAAGCAGTTGACCGATAGGATCCGCACGGCCAAACAAGACCTGCAACAAGGCAGCGACCGACTGCTTGAGCGACAGTTGCAGGACGACCTGCAGGCGTCCCGGGAATTATCGGACCAGATCCAGGCGCTCGACAACCGGATCTATGCGCTCACCGAGGAATCGGTCGCCAAGCAACGCATGCTCGTGGGCCTGCTGAATGACGAGATCGAGCGGCTTTCTGGGGAAGCCCGCGTTGCCAAAGACGCCAAGACCAAGACCCGGATCCTTGCCGAGGTGCTAAAACTTCAGGAAGAAGCAGAAACCTACCGGGAGCAAATGGCCAGAGAGTCCAGCGAGTTGCTGCTGTCGTTGGATGTCGCCCCGGCGCAAACCGACGGCCCCGATGAGATCCAGCAGAAATTGGCCGTGCTGCAAGACCAACAGGATATTATACGGAGCAAAATCGAAGAGCTTGACCGGCAGATCCGCGAAACCAGTAAAGCACTCGATTTGCGGCGCAACATGCTGGAGTTGCTCCGCGACATTCGCCGCGGCGAAGAAGACGAGTTTGATCTCGACCGCAGCCTCGATATCGCCGAGTTGGAAGGAAAAATTGCAGATGCGGAATCGGCGCTGGAAGTTTGGCGAGCCGAACGGGAGAGCTGGTACGCCAAAGAAAAAATCCACGGTGAGAAAGCGGTACATCTCGCCCAAGAACTCGAGAATATGCTCCAAGGAAAGTGACGGTATCCCCACGTGTCATTGAGAATTGTAGCTGTGATATGGTTGCTCGTGCTGAGCTCCTCGTGCCTAGTTTTCGCCGATTCATCGCTGCGGATCAAGCCCTTTTTTGACTTCCGCTACCAGTACGAAGACAATGTCTTGCAGGTGCCGAAGGACTTGGGCGAACAACGGGATTTTGCCGCGTATATATGGGCAGGGGTCCATGTCAGGGCCGCGCTTGATCCCCGTACGCGCATCGCCGTGCGCTATGAGATGGCCCCGCGTCGCTTTGCCGACGTAACCGAGAAGAATCGCTACGATCACCTGCTGTCAGGTCTTTGGCACCGCAGGCTTTCCCGCGATGTCACGCTCCTGACCGTAGCCAATCTCGGCCTGCGGCACCAACCCAATGACCGCATCAACGAATACTTCAAGCAAGATATCAGTGGTCAACTCCAGATGCGGTGGAACCCGTCGTGGTCGTCCCGGTTCGGGGCCGAGCTGCGGAACAAGTACTTTCCCAACAGCAAACACAGCACGTATAGCAGTGTCATGGTCCAAGGCGGGCTCAGACGGCAGCTCAGCGCGATTGCACATGTTTCCGCCGGCTATCAGGTGCGCGCGTACCGGGGCGTTATCGATCCGAGAATCATCACCGAGCTCAACGAGAACGTGGGCGGGATTCGCCAGACGGCCAGCTTCGGGTTTGAGGGCATGGCCTTGGGGCGGGTGTTGCTGAATTTGAAATATCAGTTCGAAATTGATCTAGCCTCCCGCGAACTCCCGCGCCACGAACCCCTCTCTCGCGAGCCTGAGCAAAGGGGTGAATTTGGCCATCACGACGGCGATGAGGACGATGTCGATTTCAACTTCGCCAACCACCGCATAGGGTCTTTTTTCATCTGGCGACTCGCGCCGCGTTCCAACGCGAGCCTTGCTGCGCGCCATCATTTCAA
>JAPPEF010000336.1 GCA_028875335.1 Gemmatimonadota bacterium | reverse complement strand
GGCTTACCGCCCGCTCCACCGAGAATATCCTCGACGGCGACATGAACACCGCCAGTTCCATTCTGCCCGTGGGCTTTGAGGGCCGCGTCCGCACCTGGGAGGATCAGGGCACTTGGTTTTTCATCGACCTAGGAGCCGTATTCTGGCTCGACGAGCTTTTTCTCTACGCGCTCAGGCCGCGCGAGGGCACGGTCGGGAGCGTGGCTAGCCCTCCGCGAGGCTTTACCTTTCTCCACTCAGACGGCACCCGCGTCATCAGCTCCCAACTCCCCATCCCCGAATCCTTCGACTTCGCCACCCTCATCGATCAACCCGACGCCGATCCCATGCGCTATCTGCGCTATCTGTTCCAACCGCGCAGAGTCCGCTACCTGTTTTGGCACGCCCACATCCCCCAAGGCTGGGGCTCGCGCTGGACCGAGCTGATGCTGTTTTCACCGGGACACCCCGCCGAGGTCGTCATGCGCTCGGACTTTATCGATCTCGGCAAGACTGCTGGCGACGGACGCCCCAAAGTCATCAGCAACCTGTCTTGGGACGCCGACATCCCACCCGGCACCCGCCTACAAGTGCGCTCGCGCTCGGGCAATACCCAAGGCGAAGTCTATGCCTTCCACGACAAAATTGGCGAGCCGGTCACCGAAGAGAAATGGCTCAGCCTGCCCAAAGTGCTACGGGGAAGGATCGACACCACGGTCGTGGTCAGCGAGGATTGGGATTCATGGAGCGAGGCGTACAACTTTTCTGGCGAGGCATTTAAGTCGCAAAGTCCGCGCCGATTCGTGCAGTTGGAAATGATCCTCTCAACTGACGATCCACAGGTGGCACCCGCGATTGACGCGCTGTCTCTCAAGTACCAGGATGCGCTGTTGCAGGGCGCAAGAGGTCAAGTTGCCCCCAGAATCGCCCTGCCCAACGAGGACACTCGCTTCACCTATACCTTGTTGTCCGCAGCCGATGCCGAGGACGCGGGTTTCGACATACTGCGCTTTGCCCTCCCCACCACGGCGGCCAATGTCGAAGTCCGCGCGGGCGATACCAATATCGAGCCATCTTCCATAGCCATCCGCGCCGATACCCTACAAATCAGCCTGCCCCGCGCGATCACCGCCGACTCCGTCCAAGTTAGCTTCACCACCCGCGTAGTACACAACGCCACGCTCTTCGGCCTCGACTTGGGTTCGAGCAGCCATCCAGATCTGTGGCAATCGGTCGAACCTATGACGCGCCGCGCCAATATCGTCATGCTCCCCACCCTGACCGGCACGACCCAACTCATCGACGACCTCTCGATTTCCTCGCCGATGCTCACCCCCAACGGCGACGGCATCAACGACTCAGTGGTCATCCGCTTCGTCGCCTTCAAGGTCGCACAACGCACGCCCCAAGTGCGCATTTTCGACCTCGCCGGACGGCCGGTTGCCGAACTGGCGACTCCGGCCATCGACGGCGTGGCTCACGTCTTTACCTGGAACGGCCGCACTACTCAAGGCAACCTAGTACCACCCGGCACCTATCTCTGCCACATTGACTTAGGGGCTGACGCTGGCGACGATACGGCGTTGCGCACCATCGCCGTGGCGTACTGATTTGCTCCGACAGCTCCGATAGGATAATCGCTTACGGCGTATTATATTAATCCTTCCTTCGTAAGGAGAGCCATTATGCGCCGTGTCACAATCGTCCTGTTCACCCTAATTTTAGCGCAAAGTGCCACCGCCCAGATTTCCCACTGGCAACTAGGCGGCAGTGGCCTAGCTTGGAGTGAGAATGACACGACCCGCCTCTTCGTCGATTTCGCAACCACCCCCGGTGCCATCCAACCCACGTACTTCACGCTGGACGAAACGGTTTTTTCCCACATCGGCAATTGGGCCTTCTGGCGCGACCCCAGCGACCGCATCTTCGACTACCTAGACGGCGAAACACCGCGAATGTGGAAGTGGAACCACGGCGTACCCGATCCATCGGAAAACGGCTCCTGGCTCATCGACGGCGACCCTATCACCTATAACCCGCCCAAAGCCGACCGCATTGAAAAGGAAACCTTCACCATGGATTTGGCCGTGTCGGTGCCAGCGGTGGCCTTTGGCTTTATCCCGCCCAGCGAAGGCTTTCGCTCCGACGGGACCCCGCTGGAAACGGACTTCGTTCCCGCCTTTCAGGTGACCGCCTCGGTCGCGCCCGAACCCCCGGTGCTCGAAGGCAATGTCAACCCACTCTCCACCGTCATCGCCGATGTTGACAACAATTTCACCCCGCAGGTCCGCATTGACTTCAACCGCCAGTATCTGCGCTTTTTCCGCTACCGACGGACGCTCTCGCTCCTGGATGAGGACGCCCAAGCCAAGAGCGGCAACGTCGCCTTTGCTCTCATCGGCTCGATCAGCGAGTTCCAGCTCTTCGCCCAAGGCGTGCCGCAGCGGGCCATCTACAAGACCAAGGTAACCGACCTTGGCGAACCCGTGAATTTCGGGCGGCTGTTCTGGCAAGCGACAAAATTCCGCATGATCGATGGGACCCCAGTGGAAACCCCCGACGCGGCAGCGCAACTTAAAATTGAGGTGCGCACCGGCCTAGACAACGACCCAGCCGTCTATCACGAATACATGGACACCGGACTGGAGCGCGTAGTATCGCGCGACCACTACGAAAACGCCCTGCGCACTCGCTTCGTGCGCATCACTGCCGCATCCGACCTGAGCGAACGCCAGCCCAAGCCGGGGGTCCGCGCTTCCATCGGCTACGATTCAGACAACTGGACCTTCTGGTCCGCGCCCTTCGTCGAATCGGGCCAACCGATCAGTCTGCGCAACGGCACCTATTTGCAGTTCCGCGTCACCATGGAGAGCGATTCCTTCGACGACTTCGTGCGCCTCGACTCGCTGTGGCTCGAAACCGCCCCGCTGTTGGCCGCCAACGTGCGCGGCGAAGTGGCCCCGCTAGACGATCCGCAGCCCGTCGGCGGGATCACCCAAGTCCCCTTGGGCCAAGCCATAGAATTCGTCTATGATCTCCAAGCCGATTT
>JAPPEF010000274.1 GCA_028875335.1 Gemmatimonadota bacterium | reverse complement strand
GCTCAATGTGCGGCTGCCCTCTACGGGCTTGAGCTCTCGAATGGCCGTCTGTTCGGCACAGGTTGCGAAGCTATGGTCGAGCAAATCTCTCAGCGTTTGTCCCATCGCAAGCCTCTTTCCGGTGAGTTGTATCGTTGTCGTTTGCGGCGCACAAAAGGACCGCCTTGCCATTGCACACGCGGCCCGGCGACCGCATCTTCCCTATATGAATTTTCGCTGCAATCGCGCCTTGGTCTTACTGCTCTTGTCCTATCCGGTCATCTCCTCAGCCCAGCCCTCGGTGGCCATGTTTGGCTACTCGCTCAGCATGGGCAGCGTCACCGTCGATCAAGAGCAGTTGTATCGCCTCAGCCTCCGGCCCGACTTTCCCTTGGGCCGCTTGGGCATTGGCCTCGACTTAGAGCTGTTTGTCGAGCGCAATGGCGATCTTGGTTCACGCGGCTGGGAGGCCGGTTCGTCAACCCAAACCTTCGACTCGATCCTGCGCAAAATCTACTACGTGCGCTATGGCCGTCCCAACGACGCGGTGTACGTCAAAATCGGCGCGCTCGACAACGTGACGTTGGGGTACGGCCTCATCATGGACAACTACCGCAATACCCTACACTATCCCGGCATCAAGAAAACCGGATTCCAGTTCCGCATCGCCAATTTTGCCAGCACTAATATCGGACTCGAAGGAGTGATCAACAACCTCCAAGACTTCCAAGAGGGCGGTGCCCTCATCGGACTGCGGACCTTTGGCTACGCTGCCGACCTCGAGGTGGGCGTAACCTTTGTCGCCGATCTCGACCAGTATAGCGGCCTGCGCGACAGCGATTCCGACGGCGTGCCCGACCCCATTGACGCCTTCCCAGAAGACGGCGATTTTGCCCTCGACAACGACGCCGACGGCGTACCCGACCACATCGACAGCGACGACGACAACGACGGCATCATCGACGCCGACGCCGGCAGCGGCCTCTCCGCCGATATCGCCTCCGCTTTGTTGGGACTCAACGCCAATTATGGCAACGCCTTCCCAATAGACCAAGACGTGGACCGCCACAAACCCTTCAACAAAAACCACGTTGGCCAAGACTTCTTTTCGATCTTGGGCGTGGACCTAGCCTACCCGCTCATCCGCGACCTAGGCTTAGAGCTCAAGCTCTACGGCCAATTCGCCATGCTGATCGACGACGACGACGCCCTCTCCAGCTTCGAGGCGCAACAGCAGGGCGTCTCCCCCGGCAATCGCCAAGCGGCCGGATTCGGGATCGCCGCCCCGGGCCTGTGGCTATCTTTAGGCCCGCTCAACGGCCAATTGGACTTCCGCCACTTCCGCCGCGATTTCGACTCGCGCTACTTCGACGAGCTGTACGAACTCGACCGCGCTCACCTCGACCTCGCCACCGGACAGGCCCAGTCCAAGGACGCACGACTTGACCACAGCAACAATCTCTCCGGCTTCTTCGGCCACTTGGGCACGGAACTCGGCTCGTACGCGTACGCCTCGATCTCCTATCAGTATTTGACGGGCACCGGCGACCCAAAACAGCAGCTCATCGCCAGTGCATCCTTGTCGCGCAAACTGCTCAAGTACTTCCCCCACCTCAAGCGCGCGTACGCTTATTTTCACAAGAACAATATCGGCCGGAACCCCAACGAAGACGGTACCGGCCGGGATGACTTCTTCGAGCCGACCAAAGACACTTTCTACGGCTTTGACGTTGGACTGAACATAAAAGAAGGTGCATCCGTGCGCTGGGATACTCGCTTCGTCTTCGAACGCTCCGCCGATCAGCGCTTGCAGCGCCACAAAATCATGACCCTCGAAACCGTATTCGACTTTTGATATGAAAATTACTCGCGTATCCGCTCATTACCTGCGCCTGCCCGATGTCACCGCTCGCTGCGACGGCACGCAGGACACCTGTCTGATCCAAATAGAAACCGACGCCGGCATCACCGGCTGGGGCGAAGTTGACTCGGCTCCCACCGTGGTCAAGGCCGTCGTCGAGGCCCCGCTCTCCCACCAGATTAGCAACGGCCTCGCCAACGCGCTAGAGGGCCTGGACCCACTGGCCATCGACGTATGCGGAGATCGCATGCTCGAAGCAGCCAACTACTACGGCCGCATCGGCGTGGGCACGCACGCCATGGCTGGCGTCAACCTCGCGCTGTGGGACATTGCGGGCAAAGCGCGCAATTGCCCCGCCTACGAGCTACTCGGCGGCCCCTATCAAACCAAATTCCGCGCCTATTGCTCCATCCTTTTCGGCGACACGCCGCAAGAGACTGGCGAACTGGCCCGCCGCTTTGCCGGCGAGGGTTTCACAGCCATCAAGTTCGGCTGGGGGCCGATGGGGCAGAGCGAGGCAAACGACATCGCCTTGGTGCGCGAAGCGCGGAAGGGGGCCGGGCCGGATGTGGACATCTTGGTGGACGCTGGGCAGGTGTGGGACTGGAAGACCGGCCTCAAGCGCGCCGAGCAGTTTGCCGAATACGGCATATTCTGGCTCGAAGAACCCTTGCACCCCGAGGATGTCGCGGGCTATGCCCATCTGTGCGAGCGCAGCCCAGTGCCCATCGCCACGGGCGAGGCCGAATCGCGCTATCAGGACTTTGAGCGGCTGCTCGTCAATGGCCGCATCGACTGGGTGCAGCCGGACCCAGGCCGCTGCGGGCTTTCGATCATGGTCGAAGTCGGCCGCCTCGCTCACCGCCTGCACCGCAAGGTCGTCAATCACTCGTTCAAAAGCGGCATCACCATCGCCGCTTCCCTGCACGGACTCGCGGCAGTTCCCCACGGCGAGGTCTTTGAATACTGCATGGCCGACTCGCCCTTGCGCCACGACCTGACGCACGAAAAATTCACAGTCGTCGATGGCTACGTTCACGTACCGGAGGGGCCGGGATTGGGCGTGACCATTAATGAGGAGATAGTGGAACGATACCTAGTTTCGTAAAGAGCCCTTCCATGAAAGACTCCCGTCGGTTTGCATCGTTTTCGACCTCCTTCAACCTCGATGCTTTATTGCGTCCCCAGCGTCGGAGTTTGTGGTACAGTGTGGCTTTGTCAGCGGTCTTGC
>JAPPEF010000040.1 GCA_028875335.1 Gemmatimonadota bacterium | reverse complement strand
TCGACATTGCCCGTGTTCTGCGGGCCGGTCAGCAGGCCCTTGAGCGAGTTGTCGCCGAGGCTCAGCTCGCTGCTGGTATTGGACACATTGACCCACGTCAGGCCCAGCTTGGCGAAATCGCCCACTTGAGCCACGCCGCGCGCCCCGAGGAGGCGGGTCGTGTTTTCGATCGCCGAAGCCCCACCCGCCTCGTTGAGCGCAGTAAACCCCGGCGCATTGAGCCGCGAACCGAGGAGGGTTACCGCGTACTTGTCGGCGAGAAAATCCCACTGCAACCCGTTGAACGTGGGCTTGGAAAAGGTCAGGGGGGTGAGCGTCGTGCGGATGGCGTCGCCCACCGTCAGGGAGGTGTGGAACTGGCCGTGACTGGCCGACGAGATGACGAGGCTGCCGAACCACCGGCCAAAGCGGGTGCCCTTCAAGAGGGCACTTCCTTGGCGCAGGGGGCTGGTTTCGGTCCAGTCGTAAATGACCCAGCCGCGGTTGATGTACTGCCCGAAGAGGTTGTAGTTGCGGGTACCTTCGAGCAGGATGTTGACGTAGCGTTCGTAGTGGTCGCGTGCGTAGTTGCTGTACTCCCAGCCGCGCCACTGGTATTCGTAGTACAGGTTCTGCGGCAAGTACCACTTGCGCCGGTTGGGTGCCAAGGCACCAGGATGGATGCGCACCCCGCGAATCCCCGGTTCCTCAACCGGCCGAAAGCCCGTCGATAGCTGGGCAAAAGCCGTGGACTCCGCGAGTGCGAAAACGCACCACAACAGCAAAATTGGCCCTCTGCTACAAAGGGTTGTCAGCCTCATGATCCATCTCCTAATGAGGGGAAGCCCGCCTAGGTCAGCGAGCGCCATCGGCTGACAATATACGCCCCGTTCCCACTGCCTACCAAGTCAGCATCGCGCTGCCGCGCCCGCAAAAAACTAATTTTTTTGCTGCAAATTTGTTTCGCTTTTGCTTTTTTATTAATGTAAGATTCCTCGGCACGAGCATTATCGTTTATCCGAAAGGAGGTTGCACAGCTTGCTGAAGGACAATTCCCACATCCCTTTTTTTCTGTTTTTTCCCAATCAAGGAGCGCATAGAATGAGAAAGTTCGGCTTTTTTGCCTTGTCTTGTGGGCTGGCGTGCCTGTTGAGCACGGCCGCTTTTGCCCACGTAGGCGTGACCGTGTTCTATCCCCAGGTGCCGGATCCGGCTGCCATCACCATCGACGGCAACGACGACGACTGGGGTTGGTACGACCCGGCTCTCGCCCTCAATCAGCCCGATTTCTTCGACCGGGCCAGCGATTTCGTCGAGTTGTCTGACTACGATTTCACCATCCTCAATGCTTGGTCGGCGGAGCCAGACAACAAGTGGTATGGCTTTGCGCGCTTTGTCGATGACACCCTCAAGTACGATTCGCCCGTCAAGGAGTGGTGGAAGGACGACTGCTTGCAGATAACCGTTGACGCCGATCACCTTGGCGGCAACATTCTCGGTTCCGACCTCGAGCAGATCGCCAATGGCCAGCGCTGGCACATACGCATCTTCCCGCCGGCCGGCGAGTCCCTGTTGCCCAATCAGACCTGCTTCTTCTACAGCCAGCTAGAGTTCATCGACTCCACAGAACTGCTCTGGGGAGTGGAGCCGGAGTTTTTCGAGGCTGCGTGGACCGTCCTGCCAGCGGGTGCCGAGAACCTGACGGTTGGCCCGGTTGAGTACACCTATGAGTGGCGGGGTGCCCTGTGGGACATCTGGGGCCTGAGCGAGGCCGAGAGCACGCGGCACACGTTCGCCGAGGACGACGTGATTCACCTCGGCTATCGCCCGCTCGACGCCGACCGCCCTGGCGGTGGACGCAAGCACTCCATGTACATCAACGATGGCAGCCAGTCGCAGGACGTCGACGCTTCGCAGATGCCCGATTTCTGGGCGCTGGCGGCGACGGAGACTAACGTGGAAAACGACACTTGGGGCCACATCAAAAACAACATGTCCGAACGCCTCAAGTAGCAGTTCAGCAGTATCTGTTCCGAGGGGAAGGGGCATGCGTGCCCCTTCCCCTTAATCATTTGCGTCGCCCGTTCGGGCGACGGAGAGCATCTTGCGGAGACTGGCTAGTGAGAAGCCGTCTGAAAATTCTTAAAGGCGCAATTTTCGCCTGTGTTGTGCTAGTGGGCATTTGCAGACCCGGGGCTGCGCAAGAGTGGTGGCAGTTCGGCGGGCAGGGCGGTGTCTCGCCGGCGGACGTGGCGGACTTCAGCCTGATGCTAGACGACGCAGCCGCTTCCCACGCACTCCAGCCCTTTGAACTCGACCCGAGCGAAAACATCTTGCCTCTGCTCGGCCCCTGGCAGCGCTGGCGCTTTCCCACCGACCCGCAATTCCGCTCCGGCCATCCGCGCTTCTGGACGGACATCAACCACGACAGGCTATACCAAGCCACAGAAAGTTTTCTCTTCGTCGATGGGGATCCAACCACATACATAGAGCGGCGGGACTTAGCTGGCATTTTCTATACCATAGACTTGGGCACCCAAGTGCCCGTAGAGCGCTTTGTCTTTTTCCCCCCCGAAGGCGTCAGCCCCGAAAGCGACGAGCCTTTCAGGCCCAATTACATCCTCAAGTCCTATAGTCTGACGGCCGCCAAAGCCGAGACCGGTATTATGCAAGAGGAACTGGCGCGCGGGTTCGTCTGGCGGGGCGATGGGCCGTGCTGCCCGCTGGCCATCCCCCTCGGCTACGAAGAGCGCAATGCCGATGTGATGACCGAAATCGCGTTTCCCACCCAATACCTCCGCTTCTTCCGCCTAATCGCCATCCCCGATGGGTTTACCCTGTACGGCGACCCCATTGTCACGCGCTCGGCCTTTGCCGAGATGGAAATCTACGGTCGGGGTTTCGCTCCGCAGGCGACCTATGAGTCGCAGGTCATAGATTTGGGACGGGAAGTCAACTTCGGACAAGTGCGCTTAGCGGTAAGCAAATGGCGCAAGGATGGGGACCAACTGCTGCCGTCTGACGGCCCAACCCGCGCCCAAGTGGAAATCCGCACCGGGCGCGACGACACCCCAACGGCTTATTTCGGCTTTGACGATCT
>JAPPEF010000208.1 GCA_028875335.1 Gemmatimonadota bacterium | reverse complement strand
GAAGATGAATCGAAAATCCTCTATACCTCGGGTTCAACCGGCCTGCCCAAGGGCGTAATCCAAACCCACGCCAACATCGTCGCCAACGTCGAAGAGGTTTGGGACGTGATTAGCAAGCGCGAGCCTCTGCGCATGTTCAAGTCCGCGCCGGACTATCACTCCATGGGAATTCTCAATATCTATTATCCCTTGGCCAAAGGGTGGATTTTGGACTTGGCGCGCTCGCCCGACCGCGTCCTCAGCGACATTCGCCTCTCAGAGCCGGAGGGCTTCCTCACCGTGCCGCTGATACTCGACAAAGTGTACGGCAATGTGCGCAAGGAAATCGACGCCGGCGGTCTCAAGGGAGGCTTGATCCAGCGCTCGGTTGCGGCTAAGGAGCGGTTGGCGCGCGGCCAAGCTGGGCTGGGCGACAAGCTCTTTTTGGCCGCCATCGGCCGTTCGATCGTCGGCAAAATTCGCGCTCAACTCGCCACGCGAGTCGGGCCTCATCTAGAGCTTTTGATCGTCGGCTCGGCCAAGGCCGATCCCAAGGCGTTGGACTTCTTTCACGAAGTGCTCGACATCACCACGTACGAGGGCTACGGCACGACCGAGTGCGCGCCGCTGATTGCCGCCAACCATCTCGAAGGGCGCAAAAGCGGTACGGTGGGGAGGCCGTTGCAGGCAGTGAAGATCGTGGCCGAAGACGGATCGGAAATTGGGTACAACGATCCAGCGCAGGACGAGTGCCGGCCTAGCGGCGACCAAGTCGGAGAGCTGTGGACCAGTGGCCCCAACGTCATGCGCGGATATTTGCACGATCCCGAGCAGACCGAGCAGGTGCTAGTGGAGGAAGGCGGCCAGATCTGGTATCGGACCGGCGACTTGTTCAGCATGGACGACGAGGGTTTTCTTTCGTTCCACGGGCGAGTTGGCCGACAGTTCAAGCTGCGCAACGGCGAGTTTGTCAATCCCGAAGCCTTGGAGCGGATTTTCGCCCGGGTGTCTCTGGTCGAGCACGTCGTCGTGTACGGCGACCAACAGCGCGACTATCCCCTGCCGTTGGTGACGGTGGATGTGGAGGAGGCAAAAAACAGCGGCATTGACGGGTTGTCGCTAGAGAACGAGGACGCCCTGCGCACGCATCCGAGCTTGGGCGAGCGGATCCGCGAAGGGTTCCTCGCCGAGGCCACGGCCGCCGGCCTGCCGAGCTACCAGCGACCGCAGCGCGTCGCGCTCTTGCCCGAGCCGCTGAGCGAGGACGCCGGGACTTTGACTAAGGGCCTGAAGAAGATCGTGCCCAAGGCGATCATCGAGCGGTATAGCACGGTCGTCGAACAGACCTACGCATCCTAGCTACGCCGCAACTGGTGCAAGCGGCGGCTTAACTCGATTGGCGAGGCTGTGCCGGTCGTGCCAATCTGCTGAGCGGTAATTGATGCGGCCAAGCAGGCTATTGCCGCCGCTTCCGTCAGTTCGGCACCTGCCGCCAAGACCGCGCAGAGGACAGCCGCACAAGTATCTCCGGTGCCGACCGGGTCAACGGGTGTGGTGAGGTCCATAGCTGGCACGTGCTCGACCGTGCTGCCGTCGGCTACGAGTATCCCCCTATTGCCAAGCGTTAGAAATACCGGGTGACCAGTATGGTTGCTGAGTACGTGGGCGTGGTGGTGCGCGGCCTTGAGCGACAAGCTCCCCTGACCGCCAAGCGCGGCCCAAGCCTCGCGTTGGTTGGGTTTGAGGATGGCGCGCGTAAAGAGCCCAATACGGGTGCGCGAATCGGCGAGGACCACGAGCTTGGGTTGGGAGCCGAGCGCAGCGGCAATGGCGCGGCGCACGCACGTGGTGAGGACGCCGCAATTGGCTTCGGCGACTTGGTCGATGAGTACGAGCCCATCCCACTGATTCAGGCGCTGGCGGACGTAGGCGATGAGGTCGTTCTGGAGGCTGGTAGGGGTCGGACGGCGGTTTTTGGTATCGAGCCGCTCCAGTTCCTCGATTACGGATCGGCCACGCTGGCTGCTATCGACGTAGCAGGGTTTGTCATAGGTCGGAGTCAGGCGACCCGGAGCAGTGAAAAAGCCAGTCAAATCTAGGCCTAGCTGACGCATGGCCCGCCGCAACTCGTAGCCTTCGCCATCGTCGCCGCAATAACCTACGGCCTCCACCACTCCTATGCCGAGGGCGCGCAAGTTGGCGGCAACATTGCCGGCAGCTCCGGGTTGGCGGCGGTAGCCGATCACCTGATAACAGGTCTTGCCGGTCTCCAACGACTTTTCGTCGAGGGCTGGGTCGCATTCGCGGTAGGAGTCGAGAAAGAAGTCGCCAACTACGCCGATGCGTAGCACGGGAAATGCTTCCACGAGGGCGCGCAGGCGAGTTGGGGCCAAGTCGAACATGGGGTTGGCGGCGCACGAGCGGACAGGTCGGGCTTGATTTAGCACCTGTAGCTTCCTATTTTCACTAGGTGCTATTTTTAGTTATGTCATTGATTCTCTTAAACTTAAAATAAAAAGAAAACGTGCCGATTCGCAAAGCCGTATTCCCCGTAGCAGGTTTGGGCACTCGCCTGCTGCCAGCGACCAAGTCCCAACCCAAGGAGATGCTGCCCGTTGGTTGCAAGCCCGTCGTGCAGTACGTGGTCGAGGAGATGATAGAGCAAGGATTAGACAAGTTCCTCTTTGTAACGGGACGCAAAAAGCGCTCGATTGAGGATCACTTCGACGACGACCCAGAGCTTGCGGCGCGCTTGGGCGATAGCGAGATCGGCGAAGTGGACTACGCGGCCGAGGGCATTGAATTCTACTACGTGCGACAGCGGCGTCCTTCCGGCAATGCCGATGCTGTGCGTCAGGCGCGGGAATTCGTCGGCGACGAGTCGTTCGTGGTGGGATTCGGCGACACGATCGTCACCTCGCCGCGGGTGCCAGGCGTGATCGGTCGGATGATGCAGTCGCATGTTCAACGGGGTGCGGCCGCCACTATTGCCGTATGGGAAGTGCCGCGCGAAGAGACCTACAAGTACGGGGTCGTCACACCACAAGGAGAGGCCGACGACGACTTTGCCATCGCCGATATCGTTGAAAAGCCAGCGGTGGAAGCCGCGCCGAGTTGTCTTGCGGTTGCGGCCCGCTATATTTTTTC
>JAPPEF010000094.1 GCA_028875335.1 Gemmatimonadota bacterium | reverse complement strand
CGACGCCGTGCAGCACAGTCGCCCGGCCCAAGGCCGCGCGCACAGCAGCGACGAACAGCGTCGGGCGAAAATAGCGCGCCGCGCCGTCAAAGGGCTGGCCAAAATGCGTCAGCGCCTCCACTTGCAGCACGGACACCTGCTCTGAGGGGAGCACGGCGTCGAGATGAGCGCGAACCTCCTCCTCATTTTCGATGTTCATCCGCTGGCCGATCAAGAACGCAGCCATCAGCGAAGGACGCACTTCGCCCGCTAACATGGCCCCAAGCGCACCGCGAACTTCCCCGTAGCTCAAGTGTTCGCCCTGCAAAACTGGACGCAGTGCTTCAACCACCCGCACTTCGCCCGCATCGCAACCGGCGAAATCAGGTGCCATACCCAGCAAGAAGCGCAAATCCTCGGGCATCTTACTGAGCGCGTCCCCATAGCGGTCAAACGCCTCGACCTCCGCCGCGCTCCAACCGGTCTGTGCGCCGAAAGTGCGGCGGATGGACATCGCCGCGAAAAACGCGCCCATCTGGGCTGGAGAAACCTGCTCTGCGCGAGGTAAGTCCCCCTTGAGCGAGGCGAGAATCAGTTCGAGGATCCGCTTAGGATCGGGGTCACCTTCTTTTTTGCCCAGCGGACGGCTCTGGTGCGGCCCGGTACAGACGCGCGTTTGCGCCTCCAGCACTTCCTCATTGGGACCGGGATAGGGGTCAGTCTCAGACACGATTTTTGCTCCCTTATGCAAAAAATATACGATCCCCGGCCAATGCGCGCCCGACCTCGACGCGGAGAATCCAACGGCTCCGATTGCGCGAAATACAGGTTCAACGCAATTTTTGATACACCCTTTTCCGCGAGGAATCCCCAATGCGCTATCTGTCTCTCTTGTTTCCCATCGCAATCGCGGCTTGTGGTTCATCCGACCCAGCCCCTCCAGCGCTACTCCACTACGTCGCGGCCCAAGAAGCATTGGCCTCCGACGATCTAGACCAAGCGCGCCAAGCACTGCAAGACTTGGTGCAAAGCGCCAGCCCAACGCTCAAGCCGCTGGCGGAAAAAGCCGCAAGCGGTGCCGATATTACTGCGGTGCGCGTTGCGTTCAAGCCGCTGTCCGAACAAGTGCGGAAGGGCCAAATCCCCGAGGGCTACGTCGTGGCGTACTGCCCAATGGCCGACGGCGACAAGGGGGCGCACTGGGTGCAGAAGGACCAGCCCCAAATCGCCAATCCCTACTTCGGCGCTTCCATGCTCCGCTGCGGCGTATTCAAGGAGTAGCCCGCCCGCACATGATCCGCGTAGAATCCGCTACTCGCCGCTACGGCCTTTTGACCGCAGTTGACGAAGTCAGCTTTGCCGTTGACCAAGGCGAGATCGTCGGCTTTGTCGGCCCCAATGGCGCTGGCAAGAGCACCATGCTCAAGATGCTCTCCACCTTTATCCACCCCACGGCCGGCACCATCTCCATTGACGGACTCGACGTGGTGGAGCATCCGCTCGCCGTGCGCCGCCGCATTGGCTACCTATCGGGCGACACCCCGCTCTACCAAGAAATGCGCGTCGATAAGTTCCTCCGCTTCATCGCCCGGGCCCGCGGACTCGAAGGCGACGCCTTGCAGCAAGGTCTGGCGCGTGCGGTCGAACTCTGCGGGATCGAAGACGTACTATCCCAGCGCGTCAAGGAGTGCTCCACCGGGTTCCGCCAGCGCATCGGCCTCGCTACCGCCATGGTCCACGATCCGCCGGTCCTACTCCTCGACGAGCCGACCCACGGCTTCGATCCCTTGCAGGTCCTAACCTTCCGCGACACCTTGCGCGCACTCAGTCCGAGCCGAGCGATCCTCTTTAGCACCCACATCATCGGCGACGTCGAAGCCATTGCCGACCGCGTGTTGATCATCCACCAAGGGCGCTTGCTCGGCGATGGCCGCGTCGAACAGTTGGCCGCCGACGCCGGCATCCCCGGGGCCGGTCTCGAAGCCGTCTTCGCCCACTTAGTCCGCACCACCACCCCTACCCATGTCTGACGCGCAACGCCTTTCTACTACCGAGTGCCTGCGCGGCGCGCGCATTGTCTTCGACCGCGAGTTAGAGGCGTATTTCGACTCGCCCATTGCCTATGCGTACGCCGCGGTTTTCTTGGTGCTGTCTTGCACCACCTTTATGAACTCCTTTTTTCTCGACGGAGTAGTAGATATGGGGCCGTACTTCACCGCCCTGCCCTTCCTGCTGATCCCCTTCGTCCCCGCCATCACCATGCGGGCCTGGGCCGAAGAACATGCCCAGCACACCTTTGAACTCCTGATGACCCTGCCGCTGCACTCCTTGCAGGTCGTGCTGGGCAAATATCTCGCGGCCCTCTGCTTCTACGCCATCGTCCTCGCCGGCAGCCTGCCCATTGTGCTGATGCTCCTCTTCCTCGGCGATCCCGATCTCGGGCGCATCTGCGCCAGCTATCTCGGCGCGCTGCTGTTGGGTGCTTTCTTCCTGTCCTTCGGCCTGTTTGCCTCCGGCCTGACCCGCGACCAAATCGTGGCCTTTGTGCTCGCCGCGCTCTTCGGCTTCTTCTTCGTACTCAGCGGGCACGAGAAAGTCGTCGAGGTCCTCGACGGACTCGCACCAGCCTATCAGCCGGGCACGTGGCTGTACGAGACCATATCGGTCCTGCCTCACTACGAGGCTTTTGGCCGCGGCGTAATCGCCCTCGCCGACCTGCTGTACCTCGCATTGATGAGCGGCTTTTTCGTCGCGATGAACTATCTCAGCCTCCAGAGATCCAAGTATTGAAGCGGCACTTCTTGCTCCAAATTGCGCTGGCTTTCGCGCTGCTGTTAGGCATCGTCGCGTACGCCGGCCGCCTCCTAAACCTGACGGGAAGTTGGACCCTAGACCTAGCAGGGGACGATATCGCCACGCTCGCGCCGGCGACCGAGCGCTACCTCCGCTCCTTGGAAACCCCGCTCTCCATTACCTACTTTGCCACCGCCCGCGAAAACATGCCGGCACACCTCAAAGAACTCGAGCCCCAAGTCCGCCGGCTCCTGTCGGCTTTGCGCGACCAAGCGCCCGACCGCATCGACTATCGGGTCATCGATCCAAACCAAAGCGGGCGCGCTGGCATCGGTTATGCAGCTAGCAAAAAGGCCTCCTCCTTCAGCGTGCGGC
>JAPPEF010000324.1 GCA_028875335.1 Gemmatimonadota bacterium | reverse complement strand
GAGGCGCAAAGCGGTGTAGCCGGCCTCGACCATGCGCCGGGCGTCTTCGGCCAACTCCGCCGGGGAGTCGCCGTGCAGATGGGAGTACACGCGTACGCGCTCCCGCGTGGGACCGCCTAGCAGCGAATGGACGGGTAGCTCGGCAACCTTGCCCTTGATATCCCATAGCGCAATGTCGATTGCGCCGATCGCGGCCATGGCGTCTGCGCCGCCGCGAAACACGCAGCGGCGGAACATGTGCTGCCAGTTGCGCTCAATGTGGAGGGGATCCTTGCCGATTAGGTACTCGGCGCAGTAATCCACCGCCGCAATGGGCGCAAACGGCGTGCCGCTGGTACCGCTTGCGGGGTGCAACTCGCCGACACCTGATATGCCTTCGTCGGTGTGTACCCGAACGTAGATAAAGCGGCTAGCCCGCAGGGTCTCGACCTTCGCGACTTTCATCTCTGTCCTACCCACCTGACTTCCTGAAAATTAGCTCGCTGCTGTCTCAATCGCACTTGTCAACATCAACCGCTACACCCCCCTCGCGTCCCCGCAACGCCCCACTCCCCACCATCGCAATCTCCAACGCCCTCAACCCGTCGCGGTGATCAACGGCAAAGGGCGCTCCAGCGCGGCACTGGTCGATATAGTGGGCCACTTCCGCCTTGTACGCCGGCCCGAAGCGCTCGATAAAAAACGGCACTTTCGCTCCGTAATCGCGCAGGGCGAATTTCCGCCGCTCGATTAACCCCTGCCGCCCAAAGGCCTCCACCTCCACCGAGAGCGGGTCCTCACTAAAGGCCCCTACATGCACCAACCCCTCCGTCCCGTAAACCCACGTCTCGTTGCGATACCCGGCTACGTGGTTGCGGCTCACTGTCACTTGGCCGATCAGGTTGTCGGGAAAGTACATCTGCAAGAGGGCGTCGTCGAAATCCTCTTTGACGTCCGTGTGCTGCTGGTTATAGATCAGGCTGCCAAAACCAGCCAGCCGCTCGGGCTGCTGCCCGCCGAGCCAGAGAATCTCGTCGATATTGTGCACCGCCATATCCGAGAGTATGCCGGAGCTATTGTACCCCTCGGGCGGCGACACTGGATCTTCGAGAATCGAGACGATCTTGAACGGTGCGCCGATAGCGCCTTGATCCAACAGAGCTTTGGCCCACAACAGCGGCGCGTCAAAGCGGCGCATAAAAGCCTGCATCAGCGCCGTGCGGCGAAAATCGTCGACGTCTAGATAGGCGGCAAACTCCCGCGCGGTGGCCAGCGAGTGCGTCAGCGGCTTTTCCATCAGGACGCGCCAGCCCGCGTCGATCAAGGTCTGGGCATCGCGGTAGTGGTTTTCAGTGCGCGAGGCAATGAACGCGCCGTCGGCCGCATCAGCGGCGACTAGTTCCTCTACGTCTTTGAAGACGCCAATCTCCGTTTCTTGGCCGGCCTGTAGCTGAGCCGCCACCTTGGCGGCCAAGTCGCCGTAGCCGTCCACTGCCGCGGTCAACGCGCAATCGCCTCGCTCGCTGGCCAGTTCTTGGACGTGGCGGGCATGGAATACGCCAATCCGGCCGACGCCTACGACCGCTATTCTAAAACGTTCCGCCACGGGCAAGATTCTCACGCCGCCAGCGCCCTCAAATGGTCGCGGAAGCGAATGGTCTCTGCCAGCGTGTCGCAGCCTTCATAGCCCTCCCCCCAGCAGTACTCCAACTCGAGCCAACCACGATAACCACTCGTGCGCATGACCTCCAATATGCGCCCGAAATCCAAAGTATTGCGCTCAAAGTTCGCTTGTCCGTTGCCCCGGCACGCCCCTCGGACGTGGAAGTGACTGGCGTGCTGAATCAAGATCTCCACCTCGGATTCGGGGATACCGCGCGGAATGAAATGGCTGTAGTCCAAAGTCAAGGTCAATCCTAAAACGTCTCGCACCAACCTGGCCGCCGACTTAGGATGGGAAGCCAGCGAGCCGATGTGGGGTTCGATTCCGTAGATGATGCGGTGCTGGCGCGCCTGTTCCACTCGCCAGTTCAGTTCGTCCACTGCCCGGGCCCAAGAGTCGCCGCGCTTTTCGTCGCGGAAGTGTACCCCAGGCAGCCCGCTAACGTGCTTGGAACCACACTCGCGGGCGTACTCTAAGGTTTTGAGAAACCAATCGCGCGCTTTGTTCCGCCGCCTCTTTTGCGGATTGTTGATGGCGTAGGACTCGAAGTCCAGTGCTGTCTGCATGAACACGTCGGCAGCAACCAGGCCCCTAGCCTCTAGTTTCTTCCTCAGCCGTCGGGCCGAGCGCCGCACATTCTCGAATTCGCGCGATGGCTGCAAATGAGAACGATCTTCGAAAAGGCCGATATCTACCCCCTTGAGCTTCAACATCGCAATCAAGTCGAGGACGTGATCGTGGGGCAGAAGCGGAAAAGTGAAGTCGGCACAGGCCAATTTGAGTCTCATAACGCTTCCTCCTAAGGTTAGTCTGTATCTTCTAAAGTTCTCTTACCTCAACCAGCGAGTTGGTTGCGATGGGGCCAGAGACAATCTGTTCCCTTCCGGATGGCCAGCGCACGACGATCTGATCGACTACTTCGGCATCGCCCAGCCCGAAGTAGAGTGGATAGAGGCTTTGGGAGAGGTAGCCCGACTGTCCATCGTGGACTTTGGTATAAGTCTGGGTGCCAACTCGAACCTTCACCGTGGCACCCAGTCCGCTGCGGTTCGACGTCGTACCGATCAGCTCAACCTTGAGAAAAGATAGATTCTGCTTTTTTGCACTCAGATTGCTGATCAGCACAGTAGGCTCGGAATTAAAATCGTTGGTGACGATATCCAAGTCGCCGTCGTCGTCCAGATCGAAAATCGCCGAAGAACGGCTTCCCAATGCGCCCCAAACCACAACCGTGCCGCTTCGGTCCTGACAGTGCCGGTGGTTGCGGTCTTTCCAGGCACAATCCAGTTCGAACCAAGGTTGGGCCGTGCGTCCGCCGCGCCTGGGCTCTACCCCCAAGATGAATTCGCTGTCCAAGAATTTTTCGCTCCGGTTGTTCAACAGAACAGAGTTGACCCCGTATCGGAAAGGGTAATTCATGCTGGAGGCTATAAAAACGTCCTCGTACCCATCGGCGTTGAGGTCGCCGACGCTGAATCCCCACGGCCAGTAGTTCTCAGCGCCGATTTGGTCCGAAACTTCTTCAAAATGCCCGTCCCCTCTGTTCAGGTAGAACGCATTGCCAAAGATGCTATTGCCGCCGCTGCGCAGGAACTGTTCAGACCACTGCATGCGGGATTTGAGTTTTTCGCGCTCGACTTCGATGTTTTCGCTCATGTCGGAATGCATGTCGGTGATATAGAGATCCATTTTGCCATCGTTGTTGTAATCGAAAACTTTGACTCCCATAGACCCCCAGGGGGTTTGGGGAAAAACCTCGCGGCTCTTATCGACAAAATGTTTGCCCTCGACGTTTTCGTAGTACTGGTCGTGTCCCTGCATATTCAAAACGTATAGATCGGGCCAGCCGTCCTCGTTGACGTCGATGGGGCTAGCGGCACCCGACCAGCTCTCGTCCTGCAAACCCACCTTTTCGCTGACATCGACAAAGCGATTCTCACCCTCGTTTTTGAAGAGGATGCTCGTTTCGGTGCGTTCGGACTTGAGGTGCCCGCTGAAGCCGTCGTTGAAGCCCGCATAGTACTTGTACTGGCTACTTTCTTCGCTGCCGCTAGAATGGCTCGTCTTTTTAAGCTCGTCGGTAGTGTACTGACCCACAGTAGTGAGGAAAATATCCAACAACCCATCGCCGTTGTAGTCAAAGAAGACCGCAGCAGAGGGATGTCCCTTATAGTCGAGGCCGGAGTCTTTGGAAATATCTTTGAATGTGCCGGTACCGTCGTTTTCGAAGAGGATATTGCCCTGGCGCAGGACGGTCACGTAGAGGTCTGGATCGCCGTCGTTGTCGATATCGGCGAAAGAGGCCGATATCCCAACCGATTTCGCCGCCACACCCGCCCTCTGGGTAATATCCTCAAATTTGCCGCCTCCTATATTTCTCCACAGTTCGTTGTCGCCAACCTGGGTGACGAAATAGATATCGTAGAAGCCATCCCCGTCCACATCGGCAATGGCTATCCCATTGCCGTGGTCGTAGTGATTCGGCCTGTAGTCCTTGCCCGAATCGGCAGTGATCCTGTTGCGGAAGCGGATAGCACTGTCTTCGAGTTGGTCGGAGAAGGCAAAGTCGCAAAATACATCGAACTCGGTCTCGAGTTGAGCCTGTCTGCGACTTTCCAGCCATGGAGGATCGATAATCTCTTCGGGAAAAGGCAACTGGAGTGGATCGGTTTGCTCCGTGGAAGTCGCAGGCTGGTCATCGCTATTAGTGGATGGCCTATCGCAGGATGCGATAAACAGCGATCCGATGGTCGCGAGAATGGTTAGACGGACGAGTCCTGCTTGTGTCGTTGTCTGCCGTGTCACAATCCGTGCCTCCTATCTAAATTTTTAATCCCATTTGAGATGCATGACCGACCCGGGTACAAAAGAATGCGACGTCATTTTGAAGTCAAATAGACCGCCGGGCTCCACTACCCAGAGGTATTATCACTCAGGCGCATTGCTCCCTTTGCGCAGAGCCTGCCGCAAGTTCTGCCGCAGGCGCACCAGCGGGCGCACTTTCCCGTAGCGGCCGATGTACTCGTCCACCACCTGCAGGCCGCCACTGTAATCGCCTTGCACCCCCATGAGGGAAGCCAAGCGATGGTAAGCCTCCCATCTGCTGGGCTCGGCCTCGATGATCTGACGGTAGAACTCGGCGGACCATGCGGAGTCCCTGTACTTCTTTGTTAACTCGTCCATCAAATCAATAAGATCGTCGTAGGTCGCGTCTCCACTAACGCTGTAGGTGTCTAACAGTTCTTGCACGGCGCGCTCGGCGTATTCGAAGGCCAACTGATGCTGGCCCATCTGCTCTAGGTAAGTGGAGGCGCTGTAATGCGCATGCCAGACGAAAGGGATGCGCTGGCTGGACCACGCTAGCAGATGGGCCAGCGCCTCATCCATGCCCTTTTGCCGATAGAAGTCGGCTAGCTGCATGACAGCGGCTTGGTAATTGAACAACAAGGGAGCGATTCCGGGATCGCTGGTCATCTCCCGTCCAAGGAGATTGCGCCATTGAAAGACGCGATAGAAGTTGCGTTCCATCTCCTTCTGGTCGAGTCCTGGTTCGCGCTCCCTGACTAGTCGGTAAGCCAAGCCGTTTAAAGACAGGTAAGGCGTCAGTCCGACTTGGTTTTCGACCGGTACTGCGACAGAAAAAAAAATGGGCCTTTTCCAGTCGTTCCACTCGACGATTTTCAGCACCGCGATATCCTGAACGCGAAGCATGCGGTGCTCGAAGGGTACCACTTCGATTTCCAATCCCGCCAGTTCAATAGTTTTAGGCCCAGGCCAGTGGCGTAGACCCAGATCAACGGTCAGCACCGAATCGATATAAGTATCAGTGTAGCGAATGTCGATGGTGGGGAGACGCTGGCGCAGTTGTTTGATGTACCAGTCGGCATTCAAAAGTCCCAAATGGACGACGCTCACATCCGGGCGAATGCCCTCCACTTCTTGCAGAAACCACAGCGGAAAGGTGTCGTTATCCCCATTGGTGAACAGGATGCTGTTGGGGGCGCATGACTGCAGTAGATTATACCCGTAATCGCGCCCCAGATAGTCTCCCGTGCGGTCTACCTGATTATATAGCTTGACGCCCATCCCCACCGGTAGGAGAACGCCGGCACCCGCTAGGGCCATCAGCCAGCCGTTAGTAAGGCGCAAGCGCCGCCTCAAGGTGTCGACCAAGCCACTCCAACCTAGGCCCATCCACAGGGCAAAAGCGTAGAACATACCAACAAAGACGTAGTGGCGTTCTCGCGGTTGCGGATCGGACATGTTCAGGTAGGCAGACAGCCCAAAGCCCATGGTCGCGAAGAGTGCCAAGACGACCAAAAAGCGCTGCCAGTCCCTGCGGGCCTGCCACAACAGGCCGCCCAGACCGAGCAGGTAGGGCAGGACCGAAACGGCTACTGACTGCCGGGCAGGATCGGTGGCCCGGCGGAATTCCACTGCGCTTTCCCCTAGGGGAAATTGAAACTGCGCGAAAAAGTACTTCATCTGGAGGTGCCAAAACTGGTAGAGGCGCGAAGCCTTGGCTTCCAGCATACCCGCTAGCAGACTCTCCGTGCCGTATTGCTCGCGTCCAAGAAATTTGATGAGGGCGGCCCAGGTTTCCGGGTCGTTCTCGTCGATGACCGGATTCAGTCCCGAGCGAATATAGAGGGTCGCATAGGTGGAATAACCTAGGCCGAAGAGCACTAGCGCGGCTATCAGCAGCCCGCACGAATGCCTGTCGCGACGGTAGAGATAATAGAGGCCGGCAACTAGCGCCAAAATTAGCACTGCCCCGCCCGTCTTGCTCGGCCCCCATACCGCCATCGCGATCAGACCGTTTGCACCCAAGCCGAGTAGCACCCAAATCAGTCGCCGGAGGCTTGAGTCGGCGTATCCGATCAGGATCAGGATCGCTGGAATGGTCAGCAGGCAGAGAAGATGGACCCCGCCACTCAGGCCGAATATATATGCGATGAACAAGAGCCATCTGTAACTGTGCTTATCGAGCGGCCCGATCGACCAGCGCAGCGCCAACCAGACACTCAGACAGACAAAAAAAATGGAGCAGGCATAAACTTCGGCCTCAGCGGCGTTGAACCAGAAGGTGTACGAACAAGCCAAAGACAGGGCGGCGACCACTCCCCCAGCTAAGGCCGCCAGATGCTGGTCTTGGCTGGGAGACGGCGTCCCCTTGCTCTTGAGGGCACCTCGGGCGAGGAGAGTAGTAGTGGAGAAGACGCACCAGATGGCAGCGGCCGATACCAAGGGCGAGATGAGCACCACGCGCTGCTCCACCGAGCCGATGGGCAAAAGCGCAAAAAGCCGGCCCCAAAGGATGTAGAGCGGAGCTCCAGGAGGATGGGGTATGCCCAGCGTGTAGGCACAGGCGATGAATTCGCCGCTGTCCCACAGAGAGATCGTGGGAGCCATGGTCTTCAGGTAGAGGCCCAAGGCAATGATGAAGACCCCCGCCCCGACTACATTTTCGCGTCGCATGTCGGAGATGAAGCTAACGGCGCTGGATGGAATCCAGGCAATTTCTGCCAGCCGTTGCCAAGATTAACCCCAAAAAATAATGTTCCAGGTCATCCCTGTGAAGTGATCGACGATGAGGTAGAAGCCAGCCGGTGTGAAGTATCCCAAAATCATGCCCATAAAAAAGGGACGAGTTTTCCGATAGAGCCCTACTCCCCCGTACTTGAGGACTACGACCTTGATCAGCCAGGCCAAGAACATATTGAACCAGAGAGCGTCTATGATCCATATTGGCCCGATGGCATAACCCAAAGGATGTAACGGCCACCACACATAAAGCCAGCGCGCCACCATCAGCAGTGTCATAATCGTCGCCCCGATGGCGGTATTGATCCAGTTCCACACCTGCGGCTCCATTGGTGTGCGGATCAACTTTTCCGCATAGCTATACTCTCCTCCTCCCCAGATCCACAAGTTGATGGCCCCGTACTGATGGCCCAAGGTCATGATCATCCAGATCGCCGCGCCTAGGGACACGGCTAGGGCTAAGAGAATCACCCAGAACAGGACCCGTTTCCCGCCTCCCAACTCCTCGCCCAACCTGAGGCTGTTGGCGCACGATACCATGACGAAATTGCGCCCGGTGGTCCACAGGAATGTAGTTGCCAGCACGACTAGTCCTTGGGGTCCAAGGACCGACGAACCCACCGCCGACACTAGGATGCCGGCCGGCACCACTGGCGGTTCGCCATCCGACAAGCCGCCTTCTGCCACAACCCGGGAGTATCCGAAGAGGACCACCATCCCTAAGAAGAGTATGGCCAATCCAAACACCATTGGCAGTCCTGCCAACCACAACCATCCCACCGCCATCCCACTACTGGCCATCAGTACGATCATCGCCCCCCGGTAGGAGAGGATCTCCCCGGAATCATCCACACCTGGATCTCCTAAGAAGGCTTTGCGCAAAACGCCTCTCAAGTGCCTGCGCGCCGACCACAGACCCCCCAAAAACAACACTAGCATCGCTCCCATGGCCTGCTGGGCTAGGATTAGATTGTGCACCCCATGTCCAGCGGATTGTGTCTGCGGGCTGGTAATGCCCAGAATTCCGAAAATCCCCCGAACCCCGTAGGCCAATAAATTGAAAAACCACAGGCTGAAGGCGATCTCGGTTTTGAGAAAGTAGAAAAAGCCAATAATGTTGAAACGCAGCAGCACGTACATATCGGCTACGCCGTGGAATATCGACAGTCTCAGATGGAGCGGGTCTATCTCCTTGGCAATGGGTATAGTCTCCGGGAAGTAGTTGTAGAGTCCGTGCAGCGTGCCCCACAGGGCCGGGATGGCAAAGCCGGCCCACATCACCGGGTTCTTAAAAAAAGGGCTGACGCGTTCGCCATAACGGCCTTGCTCGGTCATGGCTAGAGACACCTGCATCAGCGGATAAATCAGGCGCTCGTGTTCGACCCACTGCTTGCGCATAACGATCATGAGAGAAATCATCACCAAGAACAAGGCCCAGACGAAGGGCAGCCAAGCCAAAAACACCGGCCGCCAAGCCGCCCAGGGAATCGGCTCATTCCGGCCCCCACCCTCGTAGAACTTTTTGACGATATCGACATTGTGCACCATCAGCCAGTCGGGGATGTAGGGATGGATGAGTTCCCGCCACTCGTTTTCGGGCGTGGCGTAATAATAGGGATAACTGATAGTGCTGAGGAATTTGCCGACGAAGAGCGTGGGAATCGGCGAGGCCATGACCATCATTATATAGACGACCAGTAATTCCCCTCGGTTGAGGCCCGCTCGGGGATGGATCAGCTTGAGCAGAGGGTTTAATATCAAAGTGAGGACAAACAACAAAAAGACGGCCCCAGGCATGCTGGTCCCTAGCGCCATAAATGATCCGTGCAGGTATAAGGTCCCGTACGCCGCCCCGGCCGAGACAGAGAAGGCACAAAAGCAGCCTACTAAGATCGCTCTGAATGTGAAAGGGGAAGGTGCTTTGGAGAACGAAGAGATCGCTGACTAGCCTAGCTGTGAAGGTGTGCGCAAAATCGCCGGCGGTAGGGCTTGTATTTCAGACTATTTTCACCCGTTGCTTTTCCGTCGCCGACTGATAACAAGCCCCCAGCAGAACTATTATCGTCAAGTATACTAGTCGCCTAACCTTGTGTGCAAGTATCACTGATTCGGTCGGCCTGCCGGGGACCAGCTCCTAGGGGCAAATGCCGTGAAAAGGTGAAGGTGTACGCACCCCTATTTAAGAATACATAGTGCAATAATTTTGTTGACAGACCACTCAGATTATTAGAACATGTAAACTCAATACGGATGGGAGGATGGACATAGTCCTCTCACTTTTTTGGGGGTTGACATGCGGAAAACAATGAAGCCTCAATCGCAAAGGTCGGCTGTGGTGGCGATCACGGCGATCTGGATTGCGGCCATGTCGGGGATTAGCTGGGGAGAGGTGAGGGAGTGGAAGGTGGGAGAGGGCGGCGAATCCTGGGCTTCGCAGGCGTTGGCCTCGACTGCTCTCGACTTTTCCCAAACGGGTACCATCAAGAGTTTGGGATTTGATCTCCAGAACAATATCACCCAGCAGTTGAGCTGGGTCAGCTCCCGCCCGATAGGGTTTCTTGAAGAGCGTGCCCAAGCCCATGTCTGGGACAATACCACCTTGAGAGAGTCGCAACTGGTGATCGTAGATGGACAAGATACTACATCCACCGGAGATCGCTTCAAGGAATTCGGAATTCAACAGAGTGGGAGAAGATTTGAATTTGACCTCGGGACCCGGATTCCGATAAACAGAATCCTTTTTTTTCCACGTCCGTTTGGCGTCGATGATCAAGGACGGCCTTATAGTGAGGACTTCATTCGGGGCTACAGTCTCTTCTCCAGCGACGGGCTAAGCTTTACCCAGGACAATAGACCGGATTACAGCCTCCTCCGGCAGGTGGAATTCACTCGTGAGGACACAGCAGAGGTCCTGTTCCCGCTGCAGTTTATTCGCTTTATCCGCCTGCATGTAAATTCTCCGAATCCATTCGAAATCGCCGAATTCCAGCTTTTTGGTACCGGCTTCGCTCCCCAAGCCAGTTATACCTCCAAGATCATCGACTTGGGGGAGGCGGCCAATTTCAGCCGGCTCAAATGGACGGTCGAGGGGCTGCGTCAGGAGGGCACCGATCAGGTCGTAGTGGAAGACTCCGACACAGAAATCGCCATCCGGATGCGCACGGGGACGGACGACAGTCCCCGGGTTTTTTTTCGACTGGTAGATCGGTTTACCCGGGAACGAGAGGTAGTGACAGAGGACGAATACAACAAGTTGGGTCAAAACGAACAGGGCGGGTTTCAGGACGACCAAGTCAACTGGAGCCTCTGGTCGTCGCCCTTTACCTCCTCTGGGCAGAGGATCGCCCTGCCCAGTCCGCGTCGCTACTTTCAGTTCGAGATAGCCATGAAGAGTCGGTCCATTTTAGACGGCATACAGGTCACTTCTCTGAGCGTAGAGCACTCTATTCCGCCGCTGGCCCAACAATTAATCGGAGAGGTCTCTGTGTTGGACGACCCCCGTCCTCCGCGCAGTGTGGCCGTCGTGCCGGTCGGCCAGTTCGTCACCTTTGCCTACGATCTCATCGCCGATGTTGCGGGAACGGACATCGGCTTTGATGCCATCCGAATATTCACCCCCTCGTCGCAGCCAAAGTTTGGAGAACTCTCCATAGGAGATCCTCCTGAAAAGGTAGAACCCGCCGGAATTATAGAGGAGCTCGGCAGCCTGACCGTGCTCTTCCCCTCTTCCCATCGGATAACCGGCCGAGACGTCCTGCAGATCATTTTTGAAGCCCAGGTGTTTGTCCAAGGGAGCTTTTTGAACGCCGAGGTCTTCGATACCCAAAGCGAAGAGGCCCCTCAGAGAGTTTTGTCGGGCGATGCCAACCCCGACGTGACGACCAATACGCTGCGGGTGCTGACTGCAGCCGAGTCTGCTAGGGAGGTCCTGTCCTCTTTCGAGGTCACTCCGAAGGTGTTCTCGCCCAATGGGGATGCGATCAACGAAGAGGCTTTGATCGCGCTCACCCTTTCACAACTGGTAGTACCAGTGGAGGTGGAGGTGGCCATCTTCGATCTGGCAGGGCGGAGAGTGCGGACCTTGGCTGGGGAGGAGCGAAGCGGAAATCACCTAAGGCCATGGGATGGACGGGACGAGAACGAGAAACTGCTTCCAGTCGGCATTTATCTGGTCAAGGTTTCGGTTAACGCCGACCAAGAAAGCTTTGTGCAGGCGGAAACGGTGGGAATAGTGTACTGAGGAAAGGACTGTTCCGATGAAGAATCTGGTCAAGTTTTGCGCTTTTTCTCTCCTGCTAGTCCCGTTGATAGAAGAGGCCCGAGGGCAGGTGTTCCAGGTGAACCAGGAGTGGAATTTTCCCGCCGGAACTCTCAATTTTAGGGCCGATGGGTCCATCACCCCGATAAAGTTTGAGGCGTCCATCAACGCCGCGCTCGACGCGGATCAATTTACCCATGAGACAAAAGAGCAGGGAGAAGTGCAAGGAGGAGTGTGGAAAGTCGGATCGAACCCAGGCGCGGCCGCCAATATCATCGATGGCGATCCCGAGACCTTCTGGAAGCCCGATCCGAATGACCCTGTGGAGGATTGGTGGATCGAGATCAACTTGGGACGAGCGGTTCCGACCAGCAAGATCCGCCTGCACTTTCCCGACCAAGAAGGGGCAAGGCCCCTGAGGGTGTTCCGCGTCCTCGGGTCGAATGGCGTTCGACAAGCGCAAGGTCAGGATTTCTTTTTTTTCGACTTAATTGGCGGCACCAGCAGGCTGAACGAACAGACTCTAGTCGAATACCCGGTTCAGGCCTTCGGTAGGGTGTCTAATAACCGCTTGTTTGGTCCGGCAGCCCTAGCGGGCACAGATACCTCGACCACCTACGGACCAATCCAGTTCGTGCGCATTGTCGTAGATGTCCAAACTCCGGATGCGGCCCTCGCCGAAGTGGAAGTTTTCACTTTTGGACATAATATTGCCCTCACCACCTTTGATCGCGGCGGCACTATAACCGAGCCGACTGGTCGCGCCGGTGCCTTGGTCGATGGGGACCTCAGCACCACCTGGCAGGTGACTAGCGTGGACCCGACGGCCAAGTTCAGTTGGAGTTGGGATCTGGGGGCCCATTTCTGGGTAAACCGGATTCTCGAACTAGCGCCGCTGGACGAAGCTCAGGGGCAAGGGGCATACGCCCCCTCCACGGGCCACCAGAGAACCCAGTTATTTATCTCGGACGGGTCCAGACGGAGTCTGGCCGGAGAGCTAGAATTCGATCTGCTCTTCGATTTTCCCGCTGCGATTGGCTGGAACACACCCCAGTGGCTGAACTATCTCATGTTTCCTCCTAAGTCCATCCGCCACATTCTGCATATTTACATCGGCAACAGCAGCAGTATTCTCAACGATATCGCCATCTTCCCGGTCGGATATGTAGCCAAAGTAGAGATGACCTCGGGCTTTGAGGATTTGGGAGATCGGCCCAAGGTGCTTCGCTCGCTCAGTTGGGATGCAGACTTGCCCACAGGTACTAGGGTGCAAGCCCAGACCCGCTCGGGCAATACTTTTGAAGAACAGACCATTTACTACGATAAAAATGGCAACGAGGTTACCGAGGAACTCTACAACAAATTGCCCAAGCCCCGGAGAGGCGCAAAAGAGGCAGTCCTAGTGGAAGGAGCAGACTGGAGCGGCTGGAGCGATCCCTATCGCTTTTCCGGACAGGAGTTTCTTTCTCCAAGTCCGCGTCGGTACGTACAATTTGCGGTCACTCTGATTTCGGACCGACCGGACACGGCGGCGACCTTGCGTTCGCTTTCTCTTGATTTCGACGATGCTTTTCTAATGGGGGCGGTGGGCGAAATCGAGCCCAAAGAGGCCCGGCCGGGCGTTGCGCAAAAATTTGTCTACCATCTTCGGCCCCAGTTCGGTCCTGGAGATTCCGGCTTTGACCGCATCCTAGTGGAAACCCCTTCCCAGGCGGATGCCGACAACTTTTCGGTCCAGATAGATGGCAGCCCAGTGGTGCTAGCGGCCGAGGCCGTGCAGTTTTTCCCGGATTCTCTCATAGTGGAGCTTCCCCAGCTAGTGGAGCAGCAGTTAGTAGATATTGAGATGTATGTCAATGTAGTGCAGAGCCCGTACCATTTTAGGGCCTTTGTCGGCAATACGCAAAATCCCGAACTCTGGCAACCAGTCGATCCCGATGCCGATGTGCGCTTCTCGACCACGGTCTTCTTGCCCGATGTCGTTTCGAGTGATCGGCTTATTGCCAATTTTTCAGTCCAGCCGGTCTTTACCCCCAACGGCGATGGCGTAGGGGACGAGGCAAAGATCCGCTTTAATATTTTGAAAGTGGATACGCCGGCCCAGGTTCAGATCTACACCTTGGACGGTAGCTTGGTGCGGGAATTGGAAGGACAGCGTCAGCCAGACGGGTTATGGCTCTTTACTTGGTCTGGTCAGGACCATAGCCAGACTCTGGTGCCGCCCGGGATCTATATATGCCGGATCGATCTAGAGGCGCAGACCAGTGATGAGGCCCTAGCCCAGATAATCAGCGTGGTCTATTGAGAAGTTCTCAGCAGGATAATGGGAGGTGATGCATGTCGCAGGCAATAAGCCATTTAAGACCGGTAATGTTGCTTTTCTTAAGCAGTATCATATTGGGAGAGATCCCAGCAAACGCTCAGTTATTTACCGGGTACCGCCCCGTTGAAGAGCCGGGGATTTACGGAGCACGGGTCCGCCCTGGTGCCTTGGCTCCCAACCGCCGGAAGTGGTATCTCCCCCAGAATCTCTACTACGAATATAGCTGGCGGGGGTGGGAGTACAGCAACTACGCTCGGCAGAACTATCAGCGCTACGTCAACATTCTGCTCGAAGGAACCCGGCAATACGACCTCTTTGGCAATTATATTGCCCGGGGATGGAAAATCTACGACTGGACTGAGAACAGTCCGGAGCGGCTCGGAAGCGAGATATTCAAGAACGCGTTTTACCAGAGTTGGTTCAACAATGTCATCGTGTCGTCTGCCCAGAAGGGCCAGTTCCACACTTCCCTGACCATAGGCGATGCGCTCCGCACGACTTTGACACCCCTCACCTTTTCCAAGCCGACTTTTAATGGTATCCAGTGGGACTTCCTCACCGACAAGTACGCCATGACCATCTTGGCGTCTCGACTCAGTGCGCCCGGCTTTTCGGCCCTCACGCAGACATCCGGACCCAGCCGATCCGAGAATACCTCGCGGCTTTTGGCCGGCAGAGGGGTTGGACAGATAGGAGACTTTGCGCAATTGGGGCTTACTTGGGTCAACGTCGCCAACACTAGCAGTACCCTGACCCTAGGGGATAACTCCTTAAAAGGCGTGCTGACCGAGCCCCAGAACCAGGGCAGCGTGGAAACTGTGGTCGTCCGGATCTCGGACGATTCCCCGGAAACCCCGCAATCGGGGGCGCTCCTCTTCTTCGACCAAGTGGTGATCAACGGGAAGCCACATCCGGAAATAACCCCCTTGATACGAGGCGGGATTCGCAGTGAGGGCAACCTCGAGGCGCGCGGCACAGATGTGATCGAGCTGATCTACGATATCAGGAACGACTTCCGACCGACGGAAGAGGTGCCGACCTTGGGGGATATCTCCAAGCTGGAGTTCGAGTTGATCATAGCCAACGACTATCGAGTGGAGGTCTCATCCAACAAACAGACAGATCGACTCGGAGGTCAGGTCTTTTTGCCCGTTGCCCAAGCCGAAAAAGAGGTCATCGACGGGTCCAATCAGCGCTTTATTAGATTTGAGTACGGCCTGCCCACAGCCCACGAGGTAATTGGTCTAGATTTGGAGATAAACAACTTAGGAGGCCTAGATCTGCGCGCCGAGTACGCAGTAAACCGACGCTTCCGGCGCTTCCCCAACCAGAACTTTGGGGTCAACGACCTCGATCCAGAGAAGGACCAAGCCGAAGCGGCCTATGTTACGGCCTCCTATAATAACTATCCCTGGTTCGTCTACACAGAGGCCTTTGACATGGCTCCCGACTACAGCACTACGGCCTTCATCTCCAATTCACTGGGGGGCATCGACTACAGCGACGAGCAGAGGCACCTGTTTGAGTTCGTCGACGACAACGACGATCAGGACCGCTTTCCGGACTGGCAACGCATCAATCAGATCGGACTGGTCGGAGATGTGGGAGGGGCGGGAGCCGACAACAACGTCTTCCCCGGACTCGACGAGAACAACGACTTTGTCTCCGATTTCAACCAGAATAACAACGCTAGACCCGACTATGCCGAGCCCTTCCTGCGCTACGCAGTGGATCCTCCAGAGTTCCTCTTCGGCATGGACATGAACAACAACACACTCATCGACCGCTTCGAGGATGATCGGCAGCCGGACTTCCCCTACGAACGGGACCGCCGGGGATACAATATCTACGGAGGACTGATGCTCGCCAAGAGAGCGCAAGTTACCATCGGCCGGCTGCAGGAACGGATGCCCAGCAGCGCTAGGAAGAGTCGCGCTACCTACGGACTGTTTACGGCAGAGGTGAATATGCCCGGGTGGAACATTGGTCTGGTCGAACACGCCAAGCTGGTAAAGGACAATATCGCGGACGACCGGCTGGTCTGGATAGATCCCACGGGAACGGAGAACTTCAGCGATCCCCTGGATAATCAGGACACCTTTGTCAACACCTTGTACCTCCAAGCCAGGTACAACCGGATTCGCGATCTGGATATTCAGGGCAAGATCAAGTACGAAATCTTCAGCCAACGGGGAGAACAGGCCGACGAGCTGCGCAATCGCTCGTTCTTCGGCATGATCAACAAGGCGGGGTACGCCATTCCAGTGGGGGAGGATTTGATATTCTGGCCTAGGTGGAAGAGCACATTTCGGCGCGAGACCCCTTCGGCAAAATCGAGCCTGAAATCCCGCGACCTCGAACAAACCCTATTTCTGATTACCCGCTACTCACTGCTGCCGGGAACATGGGTGGAAGGCGGGGTCGAATTTAGCTGGTTTGAAAACTTGGAGGAGCGACCGGAAGAGCCTCCCCCGGGCTTTGTCGACGACTTCCGCAGCCAGGTTTATTCGATCCTCATTTCCAACACTTCTGCTTACTTGGGCTACCAGATAACCGCGAATACAGGTCTGCAACTGCGGCGTGCCAAGTTCAAAGAAGAGGATACCCGAGATGAATCCATCGGTTTCGTGCGCGTATTTGCCAGCACAGGTACGGATTGATATATACGCATTATGAGGATGGATTGAGCTCAATCTTTTAAGGAAAATGTGTTATGAGAGGTGCTTTTTTTGCGCTGGTTGCTCTAGGGCTGCTTGTTAGCCCCCGCGAGTCGGCCACCCAGCTAATTGAGCTGCGCCTTGGCGGTGAAGACGGCCAGTCCTGGGTCGACCAGACCGCCTTGAACGTGATGGTGGATTTGACCTCTAGCCCAGGAGCGATCCAGCCCCTTTTCCTCGATCCCAACGTGAACGTGGTCACCCAGATCGGTCCCTGGTTCCGCTTCCGCGAGCCGGTCGAGTTCGACTATCGTCCCGGCATGCCCCATGTCTGGCGGGCGATTGGCTCTATCCGCGAGGTCGGCCGAGTTGCCGATGCGCTGATATTCATAGATGGGGACCGCGACACCTATTATGCCTCTTCAGGCTTTACTGCAGCCGGTGGCCAGGGGGGGGTGGAGGGCGAGTTTTATTCCATCGATCTGGGCACGCGAATTCCCGCCGAGCGCTTTGTAATGCTTCCACCGGAAGGCACTGAGCCGATCACCCAAGAACCCTACGACCCCAACTACTTCTTCCCCCGCTACGAATTGACCGCTAGCAACGATGAGGTGGCGATAAAGCTGCAAGACGGCACTTGGTGTACCAATCACTTCTGGTGCAGGGGGTTTTACATTCCGCTGGACACTGTGCTGGCCTCGGTGGAGGGCAATCTCGAATCCACGATCGAGGTCGCCTTTCCGCGCCAGTACCTGCGCTTCTTTCGCCTGCGCTTTATTCCGGACTCGCAATGTTGTAGAGAGGGTCAAAACACCGCGTTCGCGCGGTATGCGGTGTCCGAGTTGGAGGTGTACGGCCGCGGCGTTGTGCCCGAGGTCCGCTGGGAGTCCAAGGTCATAGACTTGGGCCAGATCGTCAACATCGGCCAGGTCCACTTCGGCGTCAGCACTTGGCGCAAGGATACAGTCGCGTCCGAGCCCCAACCCGATCCCGCAGCGCTTACTCAGGTCAGGGTGTCCGTGCGCACCGGCCTAGACGACGAACCGCTGGCCTACCACACCTACAACGACTTGCGCCAGCCTACCGAGGTAAGCGCCACCGATTACTCCCGCCTCAAACCGCGGCGCTGGCCCTTTGACCCACTGGCGGCCGGCTGGGCCGGACCGATCACTGAGGACCGGGACAACTGGAGCTTCTGGTCGCCCCCGCTCGAGCAGTCCGGAGAAAAGCCCCGGGTGCCGCGCGGCCGCTTTATCATGCTGCGGGTGGAAATGGACACTGAGAGCCTAGAATCGTTTGCCCGCATCGACTCGCTGGTGGTGGAGACCTCGCCGCTGTTGGCCGAGCGGGTGCTGGGCGAGGTGGCCGTGGTGGACGATTTGCAGCCCGAAGGTAGAGTGGCCCTGCTGCCCGTCGGCGAGCCGACCGAGTTAGTTTACGAAATAGGTGCCGATTTCGTCGCCGGCCAAGCCGGTTTTGATGGAGTGCGGGTATTGGCACCCTCGGCCGCCGAGTTTTTGAGTCTGGAGATGGGTGATCCGCCGCAGCCGGTGACTGTGGATCCAGCCGATGTGGTGCCCGAGGAGCAGGGGTTCACCGTGTACCTGCCACGTCCGCTCAGTCCAGACGGCGACCGGCGGTTGCGCCTGCGGCTGGAGACGGCATTGTACAGTGCCTCGGCTGCCCTGCGAGCTGAGGTATTTCGCCGCGAACAAGCCGGGTTGCCGCAGGAAGTGGAGAGCGG
Source organism: Gemmatimonadota bacterium (assembly GCA_028875335.1). The sequence continues at coordinate 12,088 of JAPPEF010000324.1, read as the reverse complement.
GGATGTCAGCGAGGAGATGGGCACTAACCAGTTGCGCATAGTTGCGGTCGAGTCGTCGCTGGGATCTGTTCTGCGCCAGTTAGAGGTGCAGCCGGCGGTGTTTACACCTCAGGGGGACGGCGTCAATGATGTAGTGTCGATCCGCTTCACTTTGTTCCAGGTGCTGGGGGGGACAGAGGTAGAGGTGGGCCTGTACACCTTAGGGGGACAGCGGGTATGGCAACAGGTGCTGGAGGTACAGAGAGCTGGCCCGCAGGAGGTAGTGGAATGGGGTGGCCGGGACGAAGCCGGCGCATTGGTGCCGCCAGGGGTGTATGTGGCGCGGGTGCGGGTGGGGGCGGATCAAGGGGATTTCGATCAATTGCAGGTGGTAAGTGTGGCTTATTGAGTTTAGAAGCGTCGCAATATATCGCCAAGAGGTGATTAGGATGAGGACATTTGTACTCAGTGCAACCGCGTCAGTAGCCCTGCTGTTGGGTGGTTGCGGCTACAAATTGGGCTATCGGCACTTTCCCGGACCCATAGTACCCGTTGTCGGGACCCAGCAGACCGAGGAATTTAACGTCGGTGATGACCGCAGCATCACCTTTGTCAAGGGCCGCTTGGAGGTCAGCCTGCAACCTATAACTGCCGAAATGCTGAACCGGCAGTTTGAAGTTCATTCGGCCTCTCCTGCGGGCTTTTACCGGGACAACCCGTACCAGGCTCCAGTCAATCCGTATACCTACGGCGACTGGAAGCCGTCGGGTGAGGAACAGGCACCGGCCCGTTTTGCGGTCTTTCTGCTAAAGATAAAGAACTACGCCTATCCAAAGGTGCGCGTGGATCCGGCCTCGATGGAGATCACAGCCCCCAACGGACGGCGCTATCAATCGCTCAGCCGCACCGCCCTGATCGAATACTACTGGCCCTATGCAATCGCCTACGCGGGCAATACCTACCAGCCATTCAAGGAGCGAGAGGGCATTCTGCGGAAGACGCTCTTCAACGACGATATGATCTTCAGTGGTCAGGAAAAAAGCGGGTTTGTCGTCTTTCCTGCGCTGGATGACGATGTCGAGGATTTCGAGGTTCGGATCGATCAAATGACCTTGCGCTTCGACTACCGAGACGAGCCAATAGAGGCAGTCGATATTCCCTATCAGTTCACCCGGGAGGTCACCTATGCCCTCGAGCCGCCCGCCACGGGGCAGTAGGAGGGAGGAGCGTTGGTACTAGTCGCGTTTTTCCTGTGGCTGTTCGGCTGCGGTGACCCAGTGGACGACAATGTGGTAGCCCGGGTCGATACAGTGGAGATTACAGTCGAAGATCTGCTTCGGTTCAATATGGATATACCCGCCCTGCTCCGCTCTGAGGAGCAGGGCGTCCAGATGTGGCGCGAACACCTCGACAGCATGGTCGATATGGAGCTGATGTTGCTCGAGGCCCGGGAGCAGGGCATAGACCAGGATTCGGAGTTTCTGGCTAAATGGGGGCACGAGCGGCAGCAAAAACTGATCAGGGAGATCCTCCGCCGAGAAGTCAAAGAGAAGAGCGCTTTTTCTTCAGAGGAGTTGCGCCGCAGCTTCGAGCAGTCCAAGTGGAACCGAATGCTGAAACTAGCCCGCATCCAAGTGGAGACCGAGGAGGACGCCCGGAAGGTAGTGGAAGAGCTCAAGCAGGGAAAAGGGTTTGGGGAAGTGGCCAAACTTCGCTCTACCGACCGAGAGACCGCCTCCCAAGGTGGCTTGCTCGGTCCCCTCTACGGGCGTGGAAACGTAGAAGAGCAGGGGATGCCGGTGGAGGTTGCAGAGGAAGTTTTTGAGCTAGCGGTAGGAAAGATCAGCCGACCCTTCGAGATTGGGGGCGGATACGAGGTCTTTCAGGTCGTGGCTGAGAGTCCTCCCCCCGCTAGTTACAGCTTGATTCATGCCCAGGTCCAGATTACCAAAGCCGCCTGGGCCCGCCGCGAAGAGCTGATGGAGGAGTTGGCCACCCAGTTTGAGGTGGAGCTGGATCAGGAGGGCATTGTTTTCCTGCTGACAAGGGCTCCGCGCTCTGACGCGGATACTCTGGATATAGCAGAGCCGGACCTGGGGGTAGCTCTGTGTCGTTTCGATGGCGGACAGTTGACCTTGAAAGATTTCGCCGACACCTACCAGAGAGTCCGCCGCTTCCGGTCGGTCCGATTTGATAGCAGCGGCATCGCCGAGTTCATCCATCGGGAGCTCTTGCCGGTCACACTCCTGTCTAAAGCAGCTCTGCAGCAGGGAATTGATCAGGACTCATCGGTAGTCGCTTGGCTGGAGGCCAAAAAAAAGACTATACTGCTCGAAATTTTAAAAGAGCGGGAGGTGGATCATCGAATCGACCTGAGCGACGAAGCGGTGCGCTCCTACTACGAAAGCCATTTACATCTTTTTAAAAAGCCCGAACAGATTACCGTCCAAGAGATTCTGTGTGCAACCCGGGAAGAGGCCGAGGAGGTCTTAAAACGGATTCTGAACGGGGAGAAAATGGAGCGTTTGGCCGAGCACTACAGTATCAGGAGTGGGGTCGAGAGAACCAAAGGTTTAATTCATATGCACGCCTATGGACAAGCCAATTACAGCGTCCTCTACGACGAGGCGATGAAGGCGGAGGTGGGTGAGCTAAAAGGTCCCATCCAGCTCGAGGAAGGCTATACAGTATTTAAGGTGATGGAGAAGGCCGGCTTGAAGCCCGATCCCTTTGAGAACGCGTCGTCGAGGGCGCGGTATTGGCTGAAAAAGGAAAAGGAAGAGGAGCTGATCGCCTCCCTATTGCACAGTCTGAAAGAGAAGTACGCCTCAAAGATCGTCCTATTTGAGGACCGCTTGCAGAAGATGGATGCAGAAGCTGATATCTAAAGCCTGGTACTTCGCTCTTTTTACTGTCCTCACCACCAGCGGCTGTGGCGATCAGCGGTCACAGGAGCAGGCCGAGGCCGCATACGCCGCGGCCAAGCGTCTGGCCGAGACCGGCAGCTATATCAAAGCTATCGCAGCTTGCCAGCAAGCCTTGGCAGTGGATCAGAACCATCTCGAGACACTCCTGCTTGCCGGTTCCATCCTCCAGAAGCAGGGCGATTTTGAGCTGGCCATTCGGCACGTCGCCCAAGCTGTGCAGCTCTATCCAGACAATGTCGAAGCCCGTATTGCGCTGGGCGACCTATACATGCGAAAGCGCCAGAACCACCTTTCTGCCTCGGCCTACGAGGCGGCGATTTCGCTGGCTCCCGACCGCATTTCTCCCTATCGCAAGCTCGCCATAGTCCTTAGTGCTCAGGGCCGCTATGACGATGCGGTTGCAGCCTTGAGCAAGGCACTTCAGCTCGAACCGGAGAATGCCGCCACCCACTACAATCTGGGAGCGGTCTACGAGCAATTGGCCCACTCCGATTCTGCGATTGCGGAGTACGAGCAGACAGTGGCCCTCGATTCCTCTTATGTCGATGCGCACTATCACCTCGGACAGATCTATACCAAGTTAGGGCGCCTTGAAGAGGCCGAGGTTAGCTTCAGAACCGTTCTCCGCCACGATCCGAGATACGCCCGTGCTTATACCTTGTTGGGACAGGTGCTTCTGCAGCAAGGGCGGACGGCCGAAGCGGAGACTGCTCTGCGGAAAGCTCTTGCCGCCGATCCCTTTGAAAAAGAAGCCTATCACCGGCTTGGGACGCTTTACCTCAGACAGGCAAGGACTGAGGAGGGCCAAAAGCTACTGACTGCTTTCCAGCGTCTGCGGAAAGCAAGTGACGATATCAACCGCTACCGATATATCCTGACGCTCTACCCAGAGGACGCAGATGCCCGCTACAATCTCGGGGTGCTCTACGCCGGCCTAGGCCATTTCCCGGCGGCGGCGGCCGAGTACCAACAAACTCTGGCCATCAATCCCGCTGACCTGAGCGCCCGCAACAACCTAGCCAATATCTTTTTCCGGCAAGGGAAAATAGCCGCGGCGATCGGCCAGTACGAGAAGATCCTAGAGCTCAACTCCCGCTACGTCCAAGCCTATTACAACCTCGGGAACGCCTACATGGCCATGGGCGATGTGCAGCGGGCGACCCAAGCTTTCCAGAAAACCATCAAAATAGAGCCCAATCACGCCGATGCGCACTATAGCTTGGGCATGATCTACCTCGGGCAAGACCGGAAAGCAGAGGGCGAGGCGGAACTGGAGATATACCGGCGTCTGACAGAATAATATCAGAGGTGCTGGAATAAGCTCACGGGTTTTTTTATGGTGATAATGAAGTATGTAGGGTACTGTCTCGCCGCAGCGGTTCTTCTCCAACTGCCGGCAAAGGCCGAGGTCCAGTTCGTCGATGTTACTGCTGCGGCTGGGATTGCCTTTCGTCACCAGAATGGGGCGACAGGGGAAAAACATCTCCCGGAGACGCAGGGTTCGGGGGTGGCTTTCTTTGACCACGACGCCGATGGGTGGCTCGACCTGTACTTTGTCAACATCGCCGGGTCGGGGGCCCTCTACCGCAATCGGGGCGACGGGCGCTTTGAGGAGACCACGGCCGCTGCCGGGGTGGCCGAATCGGGCCACGGGATGGGCTGTGCCGCGGCAGATTACGACCAAGACGGCGATATAGACCTCTACATCACTTGCTACGGACCCAATATCCTCTATCGCAACAATGGCGATGGGAGCTTTACCGATGTGACAAGCCACTCGGGGGTGGGCCATCCGGGTTGGAGTGCAGGAGCGGCTTTTGCAGACTACGACCAGGACGGCGACCCCGACCTCTATGTGGCCAATTACGTGGAGTACCCGCCGGAGGTAAACCCTCCCTGCATTCAAGCCAAGGGGCTACAGGTCTACTGCGGCCCCGAGGCATTCGACCCACAGGCGGATGTCTTCTTCCGCAACGAAGGAGGCGGAACCTTCTCAGACATTAGCGATGCAGTCGGCTTGCTGCCCCAGGCGGCCAAGGAACTGGGAGCTTTTTTCAGCGACTACGATCAAGACGGCGACTTAGATCTTTACGCGGCCGGAGATCGCACGCCCAATCTGCTCTACCGCAACGACGGGGACCGCTTCGCCGAAATCGGCGTCCTAGCCGGGGTTGCTTTTAACGACGCCGGAGAGGCTCTGGCCGGAATGGGGGTTGATTCGGGAGACTACGACAACGATGGGCTTTTCGACTTCTTCGTGACCAACTATCAGTGGGAGACCAACAATCTCTACCGGAACTTGGGCAACGGGTTTTTCGCCGATACCACCTTCGAATCGGGATTGGGCATGCCGAGCCTGAGATTTCTGGCTTGGGGGACGGTCTTCTTCGACTACGACAACGACGGAGACAGCGACCTCTTCGTAGCCAACGGTCACTTAGATGACAATGTGGAGCTATTCGACACTAGTGTGAACTATGCCCAGCAGAACCAACTTTTCAGGAACGATGGTCGGGGTAGATTTGCCGATGTGACTAATTCGGCGGGATCGGGCTTGGCGCTGGTGCAGGTGAGCCGCGGGGCGGCGGTCGGAGACTACGATGAAGATGGAGATCTGGATCTGGTGGTCTCCAATAACAATCAACCAGCCGCACTCCTGCGCAACGACGGGGGGAACCAGAATTACTGGCTGGCTATCAAACTCGTTGGAAATTATGCCCCTGCCTCCTCTGGTCCTTCACAGGACCAACTCCGGAGCCCCTCCAGCAACCGGGACGGCATTGGGGCCTTGGTCAAGGTCGTGGCAGGTGGTCGCTTGCAGATCGACGAAGTCAGGAGTGGGTCGAGTTTTCTGTGTCAGGATGATCTGCGTCTCTATTTTGGTCTTGATGAAGAAAAAAAAGCAGAGCTAGTGGAGGTGCGTTGGCCTAGCGGTATCGTCGAACAGCTCACGGACGTGGAGGCCAACCAAGTACTCACTCTGTACGAACCGGATACATCCGTGCAACCCAGGCATTAAAAGCAGGAGTAGATGTGCGTGGTCCGGGTTTTGTCGATTGCGGTGGCCATTGCCGCGCTTGTTAGCTGCGGAGGTAATGATGCAAGCCCGGTATCATCCATTAGGACCGATGACTGCTCTGAAGTAGAGATACACTGGGAAGGGGACTTTTCGATTGCCACCCCAGAGGATCTAGCGGCCCTAGCAGGCGATGGCAACAGTTGCTTCAGTATCAGTGGCAAGTTGGTCATTGAGCGAACAACCCTGACCGTCTTAGAGGACTTGCGCAACCTCTATAGTGTCGGTGGTTTGCGACTGCATTCCAATCTAGCCCTAACCAGCCTAGAGGACTTATACAACCTTATCCGCATCGAAGGGGATCTGGAAATCGTCAACAATCGAGCGTTGACCAATGTGGACGGCTTGCACAACCTCACCCGCATTGGAGGCAAGCTGGAAATTAGAGACAACGCGTCCCTGACCAGTCTGGAGGGTCTGCGCAACGTCACCCGCATTGATGGAGACTTGGGGATCTTCGGCAATGAACCTCTGGACTATGAGGAAAGGACACAAAGACATGCTCGCAGCCTGGGCGATGAGCAAGCAGCGCGCGAGTCCGAGGGAAGTATCTTCAGCGATGGTGAGGCCCTGTCTAACCTAGAGGGTCTGCGCAACCTGCAAAGCATTGGGGGATCGCTGAAGCTCGGCCTCCCTATTGTCGGCTATAACTTTGGTCTAACTACTCTGGAGGGTCTGCGCAGCCTACAAAGCATTGAGGGCGATCTGCACATCCAGCACAATTTTGCGCTGACCAGCCTAAAAGGGCTACACAACGTACAAAGCGTCGGCGGCGAACTGCATGTCCTGCACAACGACCTTCTGACCACTCTGGAGGGCCTGGACAACCTGCGGAGCGTCGGGGACAACCTGAGTCTCTACCGCAATGTCTCCTTGACCAGCCTAAAAGGGCTGCACAACGTGCAAAGCGTTGGAGATGAATTGATAATTCGCGACAATAGACTGCTGACCAGCCTAGAGGGCCTGCGTAGCCTCCAGAGCGTCGGCCGGGCTCTGATGATCTGGGGCAGCGATGCCCTGAAGGACCTAAAGGGCTTGGACAAGCTCACTCGGATCGAGAATCTCCTGATCCACGAAAATAATTCTCTGGCCTCTCTCAAAGGCTTGGACAACCTGCAAAGCGTCGGAAGCGTCCTACAGATAGATGGCAATAGGTCTTTGGCTAGCCTCGACGGTTTGGACAACCTGCAAAGCGTCGGGAAGCACCTGTGGATTGAGGACAACCCCAACCTGCCAAGCGATTTGGTCCAAGCATTCGCCGCCAGAATAATTGATAGTGGCTTTGGGGGCGAGATTACCATTACGGGCAACCGGCCATAGTGGAAGCCCGCCGCCAGATGCACCTCGCGTTCTATACTTATAGAATTTGAGGTGTATCTGATCCGTTCAAAGCACAAGTAGAGGGAATGGTGTTAGTGGGTTGGGGTAAATCGGCAGACCCCATCGAATGAAATCCGCAATCTGGGGGCGACTTCATAGGGCCAAGGGTTAAAACTGTAGGGGAGGTAGTGGCACGCTAAAACGTGGCGGAAAGAATCTGGTTCTAGAATGGGGCCACCGCGATGAATCAATCTGCCGTGGAAGAGCACCGCGTCCCCTTTGGCCGCTTCGACCGCAATTTCCGGAAACCCGTTGCGCTCGAATAGGGCGTCGAACGCATCTTCGTGGTTCCAGCTATACCAGGGTCCGGGCTTGCCGTCTTCATCCTCTCTGAAGTCCTTCTTATCCAGTATCGGTCCTCTGTGGGATCCGAGCTGGATATGGATGCTGCCATTGCGTTCGTCGACATCCTGGAGGGCAATCCAGGCCGACATACATCCCGGCAGGTGAAAGGCATCCTGGTGTCGACGCTGTTCCGACCCTTTGTAGAAGTACATAGTCTGTATTGCTTCGGGCTCATCGTCGAGACAAGTGCGTAGCGGTTGGCGCAGCCGGGGATTCAACATCCAGTCCATGGCCATAGGATCGTACAGGTGCTGATTCCTCGTCCGACTCCAGTCATCGGCATTGCGGGGTGCCATGTTCACAACCCAAGCTGCAAACTGGAAACCGTCGATTTTCTCGCGCCCCGCATGTAGATCCATCATGTGGCCGACGAACCGATCGCACTCTCCTGGATCGAACAAGCCTTTGAGTATGGTATAGCCATCCTGCTCATACTGGGCTTTTTGGGCCGATGTTAATTCTACTGGTTCCATCATAACCTCTTGTTCGGTTGATATCTTCCTATAGCCTGTCCCACTCTGTGCCTCGGCGATTGGCCAATGAGCGAGGCGTCAGGTCGAAGAGGGTTTCATGGCCGTGGAAGAAGCGGTCCAACTCGTCCACCATCAGCGTGAATAGACGGGGGTAGCTGGGAGCTGTGACCCCGGCGATGTGCGGACTGAGAAAGACATTGGGCAGATGAATAATCTCGCTGTCGGCCGGGATCGGCTCCGGGTCAAAAACGTCCAGTCCGGCGATGATGTCTCCCCGCTTCAGCCGTTCGATCAGCGCATCGGAGTCGACGATCGGACCGCGCGAAACATTCACGAACACGGCCTCCGATGGAATCAGATCCAATTCGCGCTGGCCGATCATGCCCTGAGTCTGGGGGGTCAATGGCGCCAAACAGACAATGGCGTCGGACTGGGAGAGGATGTTGTCCAACGAGGTCTGGAGAAAACCCAGGGCGTCCGCCATTTCTCTGGGCAGATAAGGATCGTACACCCAGATATCTGCCTCAAAGGGCCGTAGAAACTGAATCAACCGCCGGCCGATATGGCCGCAGCCGATCAACCCGACTCGCTTGCCGGTCAGATCGCCGCGCAAATAGCCGGGATCGTCGTCGCGGGCAAAGTTGGTATCGCCGGCGATGATGCGGCGGAAGTAAGCACCGGCATTGCGTAGGGAAATAAGGATCAAGGCCAAGGCCCATTCGGCCACTGGATAGGAGGTGCCATTGGTGGTGTCCACCGTGCGGATGCCCCGCTCCCAGGCGGCTTCCACATCGATGCGTTCGGCGAATCGGTCTCCCGCTACCTCGCCGACGATCTTCAGCTTGGTTGCCCGGTCCATGACCTCGGCGTCGATCCGCGGAGCACCGCAGCAGACGATGATCGCGTCGGCGTCCCCCACCTGATCGAGCAATCGGGCTTTCAACTCCACGCTGGGGCTGGGGCTGAAGAAGGGCACACCGTCCTCGCAGGCGAACCAGTGCCAGTCGGCAAAGACATGGAGTCGTTCCAGGTCCGGGGTTGTCAAGTAGTTATCGCGGACTTGATGATCGCAGACCAGCATTACCTTTGGACGAGGAGTTGCCATAGAGCCAAATCTCCATTTGGGCTTGTCGGGCAGCTATTACAATAAGTTAAAAAAATCTTGACTTCCCTAAACATTATTATTTAGAATGGTTTAATCAAGGAGGCAACGCGTCCCTCGCGTAGCCTCCAGTTTTTCATTCCTTCCAATCCCTGAATTGTACTCATACATGTACAATTGGGAGACCCCCTATTAGGAGGAGGTCTAAAATGAAAAAATATACTCTTTTGCTTTTGCCGTGTGCTTTGGCTCTAACTTTTAGCGGACCAGCTTTGGCACACACGGGCTTAGAGTTTTTCCTGCAAGAAGTGCCCGATCCTGACGCCATGACCATGGACGGAGATGACAGCGACTGGGGCTGGTTCGACAACGATCTCGCCTTGGACAGCAATTTGGATTTTTACGTGACATCAGGCGAAGTTGCTGACCCAGAGGATTATTCTGCTACTTGGCGGATAGCCTATTCTCGTCCGCCAGACAACCGGCTTTACTTCTTTCTCCGGATTCAAGACGACTCCTTGCGGCGGCAGGAGCCAGACTTGAAACGCATGTGGCACGATGATTTCACCCAGTTCAACCTCGACAATGACCACTCAGGCGGTCCCGGCTTGGGGTCCAACCTAGACGAGGCGAGCAACCACCAGCGCTATCATCTGCGCATATTGCCGGGTCCGGATGGAGTAACGGCCTTCAACAGCCAGATCGAGGTACTCGGCGACGAGAACTTGAGTTGGACTCAGGATGTAGATCTTTTTGGCAATGCCACGGACGTATGGGATCTTGCCTGGACGGTTACCCCGCCGGATGCCCAGCACGGCACTCTGGATATAGAGGTCACTTGGGAAGCCCGGTTCAAAACCTATGACGCCGTTGGCCTGAGCGAGGCGGAGAGCGTCAGGCATGTGTATGAGGATGGTCAGGTTACCCACCTTGGGCCGCGGCTCACCGATAACGACGGCAGTCTGTTCCAGTACGATTTTTATCTGCAAGATAGATTTACTGGAACTCAAAACCCGGCCCAATATGGCACAGAGGGGGATCAGTTTCCCGACTGGTTTTTGATAGGATGCGAAGACTGCCCGAATGCCGGGGGATCAGGAGCAACCGCGGTGGAGAGTTCCTCCTGGGGCCGGATCAAAAATCATCTGAGCAATCAGTCGCGCTGAGTATCTTTTATTTGATTTTTCATTCTGACGCTGATCGTCAAACATTGGGCAGGGAGACATTCTCTGCCCAATGTTGGTTCTGCCTCTTAAGAGGATCATAAATCGACCCTTAATGAGGGTACTTCTCCTAAAAATTCTTGACTTCTTTCTTTAAACTCAATTATACTTAATGTTTAATCTGTCCATTGGTCTTACTCTAGGAAAGTAAAGGTCCATGTACAGTAACCCCACCTTGGGTGATCCGGCCCAAGCCCATGTCGGCCATATGCGCAGACTGGGAAACTATCCATAGGAGAGGAGTTCAAGCATGACAAGATTCGTAATTTTGCCTTTGGCATGCGCGTTGGCTCTGGCCTTTAGCGGGCCAGCTTTGGCACACACGGGCTTGGAGTTTTTCCTGCAAGAAGTGCCCGACCCTGACGCCATGACCATAGACGGAGATGACAGCGACTGGGGCTGGTTCGACAACGATCTCGCCCTAGACAGTGCTTTGGATTTTCACGAGAGAAATGACAACGTCCTTGAGCCAGACGATTATTCTGCCACTCTCCGGCTGGCCTACTCTCGTTCGCCAGACAACCGGCTCTACTTCTTTTTCCGGATTCAGGACGACTCCTTGCGGCGGCAGGAGCCAGACTTGAAACGCATGTGGCACGATGATTTCACCCAGTTCAACCTCGACAACGACCACTCGGGTGGTCCCGGCTTGGGGGCCAACTTGGACGAGGCGAGCAACCACCAGCGCTATCACATGCGCATATTGCCGGGGCCGGATGGAGTAGCGGCCTTCAACAGCCAGATCGAGGTACTCGGCGACGAGAACTTGAGTTGGAATCAGGATGTAGACCTTTTTGGCAACGCCACGGACATATGGGAGCTTGCTTGGACGGTTACCCCGCCGGATGCCCAGCACGGCACTCTGGATGTAGAGGTCACCTGGGAAGCCCGGCTCAAAACCTATGACGCCGTTGGCCTGAGCGAGGGGGAGAGCGTCAGGCACGTGTATGAGGCTGGTCAGGTCACCCACATTGGGCCGCGGCTTGTCGATAGCGACGGCAGTTTGTATCAGCACGATATGTGGCTGAAGGATAGATTTACCGGAACTGAAAACCCGCTTACATATGACACACAGGGAGATGGATTTCCCGATTGGATTTTACTGGAATGCGAAGACTGCCCCAATGCCGGGGGATCGGGAGCAACCGCGGTGGAGAGTTCCTCCTGGGGCCGGATCAAAAGTCATCTGAGCAATCAGTCGCGCTGAGTATCTTTTACATCTGATTTTTTATTGGACATTGGGCAGAGAGTTTCTCTCTGCCCAATGTTCGTTCTACCCCGTGGTCACCCCTCAATAGTTACGGAAGACAAATAGACGCAAGAACCCCCGTTGGCCGATTCGTAGGTCGAGTAGTACGGGATGAGCGCGTGATCGTCGCCCATGGGCAAGATGCCGGCATAGCCCGTGTCACCGCCGCTGGGCAGTACGGCCTTTAACTGAATGTCGCCGTCTTCGTAGAGGAAAACTCCGGTGCGGAGTTGGGTCTGGTCGTGCGGGCTGAAGGGTTCGTTGAATTGGTCGGCTGTAGCGCGAATCCCTTCGTTGCTGAAGCTGCGGCCGGTGACGAGTACGTGGCGGCCCA
>JAPPEF010000355.1 GCA_028875335.1 Gemmatimonadota bacterium | reverse complement strand
CGGAGCGCAGCAGGGTGGGAGCGATGCGGTTGGCGAGGGCGCGGCTGTACCAAAAAGTGTATAGATCGACGGGCCGCACCAATTCGTAGGCCACCGTGCCTGTGCGCACCATGGTGCGCACGTCGTTGTCGGGTTGCCAAGGCAAGAGGGCGAACAGAGCCTGACCTAGCCAGACGTAATTGACCACTTCGGAGTAGGTCATGGGCTGCGCTTGGGTCGCCGTGCGGTAGAACGCTTCGAAGATCATCACCCGAATGAGTCCCCAAAATAGCTGCGTGCTCATGCCGGCTAGGGCCGCAGCCCGGTACTGCAGCAACATGCGGATGCGGGCGCTGAGGACGGACAGATAGGGCCGCATCAAGGGCGATCCCGGTAGAGTTGGGCGATGACTTCCTCAATGGGTGGGTTTTCCACAAAGAGGTCGCGCACCTCGTGGCGGGCGGTGATGCGGCTGATGAGGGCTGCGGCTGAAATGCGTTCGGGCGCAAAGCTGAGATGCACTCGGGGACCGTCGCGCTGCACGACGCGGGCAGCTTCGTCTTCGATGGTCGCTGTGGCATCGACTAAATCGACGATGAGGCGGCGCTCGGACGAGACGCGGGCGCGCAAATCAGCGAGGCTGCCGTCGGAGAGGATGGTGCCGTCGCCGATGACCATGACCCGGTTGCACAGGGCTTCAATATCGTCCATATCGTGGGTGGTCAGGATGACGGTGGTGCCCTCTCGGCGGTTGAGTTCTTTGATGAAGTCGCGCATCGCCAGTTTGGAAACCGCGTCGAGGCCAATGGTCGGCTCGTCCAAAAAGAGCAGGCCCGGACCGTGGAGCAAGGCCGCTACTAAATCGCAGCGCATGCGCTGGCCCAAGCTGAGCTGGCGCACGGGTACGTCGAGAAAGGAATCGAGTTCCAGCATGGCGATGAGCGCGTCGCGCCGCCGCCGGTAGAGGTTGGAGGGCACTTTGTAGATGTCGCGCAGCAGATCGAAGGATTCAATGGCCGGCAGATCCCACCACAACTGGGTGCGCTGACCGAAGACCACGCCAATGCGGCTGACGTGGCCAATGCGGTCCTGCCAGGGGATGCGGCCTTGGACCTCGCAGCGGCCCGAATCGGGTACGACGATGCCGGAGAGGATTTTGACTGTAGTAGACTTGCCCGCCCCGTTTGGCCCGATATAGCCGACTAGTTCGCCGGCTTCCAGCGAAAAAGAGATGCCGTCCAACGCCCGAATTGTGCGGTGCGAGCGTTGCACAATGCCCCGGAAGGCACCCCAAAGCCCAGGGCGGCGCTCGGCAATGCGGTAGGTTTTGACTAGGTTTTCAACGACGATTTGGGGCATGGGTTTCCGGGAGCGCAGCTTTCCTTAGAACAGCAAACTCACCCCCAGCCGCATATTGATGGGATTTCCTGGGGTGAAGTGGATCTCTGAAACAGGTTCCTCTTCGTCCCGCAGGCGCGATTCAGTGTCGAATTGCGCCTCGTTCCACATCGTATCAAGCGCGTTCTCTACGCCCAAATTAAACCGCCAAGCCCCTCGCTGATAGGCACCGCTGAAATCGACTACAGTATAGCCTTCGGCCGTGACACTGCCGTCCTCGTTGGCGGGCCGGTCGTCAATATGACGGTAGCGCAAGCTGCCTTCCAATCCATTGGGGTGGTGCCAAGTCAAGCCACCAGTAGAGGTTTGGTTAGGGGCCAGCGGAATTTTATCGGCACCATCGGGTTCGTTCACCGCCTCACCTCGGGAAAAATTGAGATCGGTATCGACCCACAGCCAAGAGCACAGTTGGAGACGGGCTTCTAGATCCAGCCCCACCCGCCGAGTTTCCCCGCTGGCTTCGGTGGTGCCGGCATCGCCGACAAAGACGAATTCGCTCTCCAAGTCCATCCACCACAGCGCCGCCCCCAAACTCAACCGGTCGAACAAGCGGGTCCGCAGACCGGTTTCGGCCCCCACAGCTCGAGGTAGAGTCCCTTCTTCAAGGTGTCCCGGATCAATGTTCCGCTCTGCTAACTCGGCGGCAACGTCGGCCTCGCTGCGCCCATCGCGCCGTATGGCCCGACGAATCTGCGAGGCGCGGGCGTCGATGACGTTGTTGCGGGCGTCGTTGGAGTGAAACCCGGTGCCAAAATTGGCAAAAAGATCTAGAGAGTGGATGGGGCTATACACTAGGGACGCTTTCGGGCTGAGCATGGAGGCTTGGGCAAAGCCCGAAGCGTGAGGTAGGTCGGTGGAGTGCCCTTCGAGATGGTCGTCAACGTTGAAGGTGAAATAATCGCCGCGTAGCCCCAGCACCAATTGCAGGCGCGGGGTGAGGGCAATCTCCTCTTGGACCCACAAAAACAGGTTGCGCTCCACGACATCGGCCTCGACCAGAGGTGCGAAGCGTTGGCGGTCGGGGCTTTTCCACAAAGCCACGGCTGCATTATCGGCGCGCAGGCCGCCCCCCATCGTGGTATGGGCTAGGTATGGGCCCCAGTAGTGGTGGAAGATATAGGCACTGTTGATCCCAGCGACCCGGCGGATATCGGTCTGTTCGATGGTGTCGCCGCGCTCGGGATCCTCGAGGAAAAAGGTAAAATTGGAGAACAGTTTGAATTGGTAGTCGGCCAAGTACGCCTGTAGGTCGAAGGCGTTGGCGTCCGTCCCTTGGACGTGGAAGTTGACTTGGACATCTTGGCGGCCGGTGGAGCCACCCTCCAAATCATCAATGGCACCCCAGCGGTCGATGAGGCCCTGTTCTATTGCCCGTTGGGGGATCTGCCCAGAGGCGTCCCAAGCCGAACTGAACCCGCTGGTGGTCAGGGTGAGGGTGGATCGGTCGGAAAGACGAGCATGGTACTTGCCGAAGACATTGAGTCGCTGTAGGCCCTGAGGCTGCTTGACCGGGCCGTTGGTGCGGTAGTATTTACCTGCGAAATAGGCGCTTTGTTTGGGCCCGGCTAGCGGGATCTGGTAGAGCATGGTGTACTGGGCCGTATTGAAACCACCCCCTTCGAGATGAATGGCATTGTTGTCGAGACGGTCGCGAGTGTGGTAGGCGATGGCCCCGGCCGTAGCCAGATTGCCGAATTCGGCAAAGTACGGCCCTTTCTTGACGTCCAAGCTCTCGACTACTTCGGGAATGAGGAAGTGCATGTCGGCGTAGCCTTGCCCATGGCCGTGGGAGACCAT
>JAPPEF010000156.1 GCA_028875335.1 Gemmatimonadota bacterium | reverse complement strand
ACTTGCTGCCAAGTGTCCAGTCGGCTCACATCCTTTGTCTGCCAGCCCGCGTCTTCTTGAGGTTCGCCGCTCCAGTACCAAAAATTCTGCAACGCACCAAAGGTGCTGACCCATGACTGCTCTGCGGCGCTTATCTCCACCACTAGGCCGCTGCCATTGCCCCGGCCGCGATTGACGACGCGCACGGCCAGTTCGTTTTTGCGCCGCTTGAGCTCGACCGGGTACTCTTCCATGGTGGTCCAATTGTCGTCGCTGCCGATGGCTTCGCCGTTGAGGAAAACCTCGTATTCGTCTGCTGCAGTCAGGCGCAGCAGGGCAGATCCCTCCTCGGGTGCATTGAGGGTATGCCGGTAGTACACGGTCTGCTCCCACTGGTCAACGGTCCATTCTTCCGCATGACCTGTGGTGCCCACCAATAAGGCCGCGGCCAATAGCAATAGGCGGAACTGCAAAGGCGGCGCTTTACCCGTTTGGCCTGTTCTCATCCACCTCATTGTACCGGCTCCAGTCCCACGACCATGCGGATAAAGAACTGTTCGAAATTGATATCCTCGAATTTCCGGGTGCGGTCCTTCATGCGGCGTCGGCTGATCTCGTAACCGGCCGTAAGCGCCATATCGAAACCAGCGTATTCAAAGCGATTGACCAGCATGAAAAGCGCATCACGGGTGTTGTAGTCTTGGTCCTCATTTTGGCCATTGCGGTAGATGCTAGGCAGCACGGATAGCCCTTGGACACCGCCGCGCAGGAAGGTGCGTTCGGTGAATTTGAAGTCGGCCACTAGCATGGGGAAGCCGAAGACCTCGGACGCTGGCTGAATGCGTCCGCCGTCGTCGGTGCGGCGGCGCAGCATGAGCTTGTAGCGCGGCGATACCTCTAGCCCGCCCAAACGCCAGCGGTAATCTGCTCGCAACACCGAAGTCCATAGCTGAATCGCATTGTCGCCGCTATTGGTGCTGAGCTGTTGGTTGACTTCGAACTTGAGATTGGCACCGACAAAGAGGTTGCGCACCCCCCGGAAGGCGAAGTCGATGAAGGCGGTGTTGACGGCGCTGTCCTGCATTAACAATTCGTCTTCGACAAAGGTCTCAATGGTGGCACGCGGATTAAAAATGTCAAAATTGGCCACGTCGCCAAAGCGAAATACGCCGTCGGGGATATCGTCTTTCACCCGCTTTAAGAAGTCCACTGCCCGCACTTCGCCCCAACTGCCGAAGCGCCGCTGGTACTCAGCTTTGGCGTACCACACATCCGCCCGCTGGCCGCCCCAGATGGCCTCCATATCGTAGCGCCCGAGGGTCAGTTCTAGCGCCCGCTGGGGCTGAAAGCGCACAAAGAGATGGTAGCCCTTGCGGTTGAGGTCATACGGGTAGTCCGGCTTGTTGTCGTTTTCGCGCACGTCAATGACGCCATTGTTGTTCAGGTCGTCGCCGTAGTCGAAATCGTCCGGATTGACGTCGTAGAGCAAAAAGGGCTCGAAATAATCGGGCACCTGATTGCGATTGCGGTTGGTGTCGGGGGTGCCGTCTTGGTCCTTGTCCAGACCGGGGAAAACCCCGTTCTGGTCCTCGAAACTGGGTATGAAGAAATCGTCTGGAAAAGGATCTTTGTCGTCGTTGTCGTCAACCGTGTTCAGGTCGAGAGTATTGTTCAGGCTCTCGTCGGTCGAACCCAGCTCGCCGGCGAAAGGCCCGGTGCCAGAGGCCGCGTACGCCCCTAGCGTCAGGTCGGTCACCGAAAGCTGGGTGCGGTATTCGGGACTGAGGCGGAACAGCTCCCCGCCAACGGCAATTTTCGGGGTAAATTCCCGCTCGATATTGAGCAGATAGGCGTGGCCTCTGCGGTCGTGGCGCTGGCCGCGGTGATCGTGAACGGGGTACTGGAGGAAGTTGAAGCTGTGGGCCCACTCGCCCTTGAAGCGAAAGCCTTTTACGTCCGTACTTAGGCCTAGGCCAGCCAAGGTGAAGCCGGTCTGGCGACCGTAGTCAAAGCGGATCTGCTCGACATCGGCACCGGCAGATCCACGTCCTTTGGAGCCGGCCAAACTTTTGTAAAAAGTTGCGCGGTTGCGCTGAGCCGGTTCATTGCGGGATTCGCGCGGGTCAACGGCGTAGATCTCCGACACACTGACGCGATAATTGCCGCTCAGCAGCGCCTCAAAGGAGGCCGATACCACTTCCTCTTCCTCGGGTAGCGGGAACCAGAACAGGACATAGTCTTTGCCATCGGCGCGGAAAGAACCATCGGGTTCGGGTGTCTGCAGCGGATAGGTGCCCAAGCGGTGGCCCTTTAACACTTCCACGTAGGGCGGAATCGGCCGTTTGAAGAAGAAGTCCTTGTTGGGAAAGTTCGGATTAAAATCCTCGATGTTGTGGCGCGTGACAAAAGATTCTATGTCGTCTCGTCGCTCGCCGTTGAGCAGGATATCGACGTCGAAGACCCGGGCTCCGTTGCCGTCCAAGGGCGAGGTGTCTTCAATGCGGACCACCAAGTAATCGATTACCTGTACCCGATTGGGCAACTGACCCTTCATGCCGTTCCAATCGGGCGGCGAGCGGGTGTCGATGCGGAAGAGATTCACATAAGAGGTACTCAGGTCGATGGTGCGCCAGCGCCATTGCCAGTGGCCGCCCAACAGGTACGCAGCGAAGGCCGCGGTGCTCAAGGCGGTGGCGTCCTCTCGGGAAAGTACGGGCTTGTCCATGCGCGAGGCTAGGACCGAGAAGTTGTGCCGTTCATTGGCTAGGTCCCAGCGGATGCCATTGAGGGCGGCCAGATCCAGGATCAACGGCGAGAAGTGGGTGCGGATGCGGTCGCCGATGATCAGCCGCGTCTGCCAGTTATTATAGCTGTCGTCGGCTACCATTAGGCGGTTGAGAAACCCCTCGTAATTGTTCGGCTTGGCAATGGTGCTGCCGCTGAATACCTGGGCCGGATCGTCGAAGCGGCGGTTCTCCCGCAGGTGGTACACCTCGACGCCGTTTACCAGAAAGTCGCCGAACTCGTCGTACACGGGGTTGGCCGTGCGCGTGATGACATTGCGGGGCCAAGTCCGGTAGCCCTCTAGGCCGTAGTTGTCGTAGGTGAGCAGGCCGGGGCGGTAGAGCATTAGGCGGGCACCGGTGGTATGGGGCTCGATAAGTCTGGGGTCGCCTTCACTACGCGCCGTCGTTGCTAGGGCCGCTATAAGCACGCCTGTTGAGATCGCTTTTAGCATGGACTCAATTCGTCCTCACCTGCAGGAAAAACTCCGAAGTCTCTACTGTGCCCGTCGTGCTGGAGTGGACAAAGTCGGTAAAGGATTTTCGCAGTCCTAGGTTCATGCTGACCCGGTAGCCGGTGTAGCTGCTGTTGTTTTGCAAGCCGATGATATAGTGCCAGGCATTGAAATCGTTGGAAGGTGCCACGGCATCGCGAAAGCGGTGCTTCAGGAGGGGGAAGCCCTGGATGCCCGCCTTTATGGTGGTGCGTTCGGTTAAGAAAAAATCGAGCCGCACGATTGGCGCTAGGTTGGTCTCGTCGGCTAGGTCGCCCAACAGTGCTGAGTCGGAGCGCTGATAGGTCCATTTGAGCATGGGGGTCAGCGTCAATTTCTGGCGCAGTTGCCAGACGTAGTCGACCCGATTTACTAGGGCCAGAGACCAGTCATTGCCCGAATCTTGTGTCTGGCCATCGTCAAAGGTATCGGCAAAGCGGTGGTTGAGTTCGCAGCGCCAGGTATTGTTGAGCGTCAAGTGATCGACGCCGGTGTAGTTGAATTTCACATAGCTCAGATGGGCATGGCTGTTGCGATAACGCAAGGGATCGTCGCGCAAGCCGATTTCGTAGCGGCCCCGCAGCAGCGGATTGGATACGTATTGATAGAGTGGGTCGGGAATATCGTCCTGTACGCGTTTGCTGCGGTGGCGCAGCTTTAGGTGGATATTGTGAAACAGGGGTCGGCTGTATTCGAGTTTGGTGTACAGGGAGCGATTGCGACCTGATCCGGCAATCTGGTCGATAGCGTGTCCGCCCAGCCGCAACTCGAGCTGGGAAGTGGGGTTGAAGGTAAAGAATACATGTTGCCCTTTGCTGTCGCGCTCGTACGGGTAGTCGGGTTTGTTGTCGTTTTCGCGCGAGTCAACCACGCCGTTGTTATTGAAATCGTCGCCGTACACGAAGTCCTCGGACTCGACGAAGTACATGAGGAAGGGCTCTTGGTAGTCGGGTAAGAGATTGTTGTTGACATTGGTGTCGAAGATGCCGTCGCCGTTGTCGTCTAGGCCGGGGAATACTCCGAAGCCGACGTCGCGCAGGGAACCGGGAAAGAGGTTTTCTTTGACCTCAATGGCCGCCTCGGTGACGTCGTTCTGGAAGCGCAGGTCTAGGGGATCGTCGTGTTCCCAGGAATCGGGCCAGGGGTCCAAATCGTCGTTGTCATCGACCAGTTCGAATTCTTTCAGGGCGGGTATGAATTCGTCGAGATAAGTGAAAGAGGTGCGGTATTGGGGTGGGACCCGAAACAGCTCCCAGCCCACGGCGAAGTTCGCGAACAGGCGCTTGCCCTGCAGCGAATAAGCACTTATAGGCCGCTTGTGCCGTCGGCCTTCTTGGACGGGAAAGATGAGATGCTGGGTGCTGGTATTGAGGTCGCCGCGCACTTCGAAGCCGAGCAGGTCCAGTTCGAGATTGGCACCGTAGAGTTCCAGGCCCGAGGGGAAGCCGTAGTCGAACTCAACCCATCCCATGTTCGAACCGTTGCGGACATTGCCCGGAGCCCGCACCACATTGCGCCAGTCTTCCCACACGGAGCCGACCACGCCGCTCCGGCCGACGGGGGCGCCTAGGTCGATGGCGTAGTCGTTGGCCGCTAGGACCCTAAAGGAGATATGTTCGGCCTCGGGCGGCACTTCAAAGCGGAACAGCAACACGTCGTCGCCGTCGGCTTGGAGGACATTTTCGCTGTCTAGCTCCACTGATTCGGCATTGTTAAACAGGCCGCCGCGCGAACCGAAAAGGCTGCCGTAACCAACGGTGTACGGTAGCCAAGACTGACGGCGGCGCAGATGTGGCACGTCTTCCAAACGCATACGTTCGGGAATCATGCGCCGCTCTTTGCCTAGGGCTACGAGGCCGGCGATTCGGCGCACTTCCGGCGCTGTCTGGCTGGGCTGGCCGTTGACGATCATCTGGACATCGTGGACTTGGGCACCAACACCATCGGCGGGCGAATCATCGCTGATGGCGAGAAAGACTTCGCTGGGTGTGACCAGGTTGGTGGGGAAAGCGCCTTTGCGGAAAGAACCCTCTCGGCGTCCCAGCAAGGTGTCGGTGATATGGGTGTTGACGTACGAGGCACCAAATTGCAAGACGCTGCCGATCTGGGTTTTCCAGTGTCCGCCGAAGAGATAGGTCACAAAGTCGAGCGGCCGCGCCGAGGCGAAATTGCGCAGGGGTTCGGAAATGCGCGAGCCCAGTATGGTGAAGCGATTGCGCTGAGAGTTGGAGTCCCAGCGGATGCCGTTCATGCGGTTAATCGACAACATCATGGGCTTGAAGCGAGCCTCCACGGCCCGACCGAGGATGACCGACGAACCCCAGTCCTGATAGGAGTCACTGGCGACGACCAGATTCTGAAAAAGGTCTCGGTAGTCGTCGTCTTTGAAAATGATGCTGCCGCCAAAAGGCGAAATAGTGCGAAATTCCTGGGTGCGGTAGAGATCGGCACCGTTGAGCAGGGTGAAGCCGAAGGGGTCGTAAACGCGCGTCTCTTCGTCGAGGAAGAAGCCGCCGGCTAGGCGCCGCAGACGGATATCGCGGTAGGAAAAATGAGCGTAGTTTTCGTAATCCTCGTTGGCCCACAGGGGATAGTATTCGCGGTTGAGGTACTGGCCGTGGGACCGGTCAAAAAGGCCGGTCAGCATCAGTAAAAGCAGACAGGTCGTTTTAAAGCAACGCATCTCAGTACACCACCGCTACGGAGCTCAGGGCGGTTTTGTCGCCCTGGTCCAATTGGGCCCGCACCCGCACTAGGTACAGACCCGGCACCACCAAGGTGCCATAGTCGTCGCGGCCGTCCCAAAAACCCGGGCTGAGCGCGGGGTCGCTTCCGGCTGGAGGGCGCACGTATTGGCCGCCGCGCAGCGAGCCGGTATCTAACTGGCGCACCAAGCGGCCCCCTAGGTCGAAAATGTCCACGTCTATTTCCTGCGGCACACTGATCCGAGAGAGAACGAATTCAATGATGGTATGGTCGTTGATGTTGTCGCCGTTGGGAGTGAAAACGGGCGGATTGGTCCGCACTTGGTCCAATATCGGCCCAACCGCGTCGAGCGCTCGCACACTCCAGGAGTAAGGGGCACCGGTGTCTGGATTAGAGGCGGTGTCCTCTTCGGTATCGAGTGAGATAGCTGCCTCTGGGCTGAAAAGGCGCGTGGAAAAGGCGAACTGGTTGGTCAGCAACCGCGCCCTGAAACGCAGTTGCAATTGGCCGGACTGGCGCCAGAGATCGGCCCATACCAACTCCAGTGCGTCTCCCGCAATAGTGGTGCGGGAGACTTCCATCCCCGAGGGAGGCACAATTTCTGTTACCTCGGCTAAGCTCGGCATGTCGATACGGATGCGCTCCACGCCCAAATCGCTCTCGTCGAATTCGACTGCGAGGTGGTAGACGAATTCGGTCTCGCGTCCCACCACCCCCTTGTTTGGTTCCACTCGGACGCGGGCGGCCGAGGCGGGCGTCTGCTCGGAGAAAGCAATGATTAGACTATCTAGGCGCGGACCGACGTCTTCGAAATCGGTGGAGAAATTGACCCGATACTGCAGCAAGTCCCTCGGTTCGGGTACCTGTAGATCGGCTTCTCGGGAGTTGGTTTCAGGGCTCCAGTCGCTCCAAGAGACGCCGTCGTTCGAAGTGCGGAACTGCATGCTCAGGGCGGTGCCTGCGGGCCGCTGTCCGGTCCAGCGGAAGCGGTCGTAGATCTTGCGCTGGCCGGGCAAGCCTATATCCAGTGGTGCCGAAGTGAACGTACCCGCAGGAGCCACTCCCTGTCCGGTCACCTGAATATCGGCGACGCGGGCCCGCCGCAGTGGATCGAGTTCGGTAGCGACTACGCGCAAAAAGCGGCCGAAGATCGGCTCGAAGGCGACGGCGGTTTGCGCAAAATCGGCAATGCCGCGAATGGCGCCGACTTCGCGCCACTGGAAACCGTCGTTGCTGACCTCGACAGCGTACCCTTGCAGCGTGTTGGCGGCAAACTCTTCGGCATTCTCTCCGGCCGTAAAGACCCGCACTTCGCCGAGTAGGCGCTGGATGCCGAGATCGACGCGGGCAAAGCTATTGAGTTCGTCGGGTTCGATCGTCCAGACGCTTTCGGCTTGGCCGTCAAATACCTCTGGTCGATTTGCCGACTGACTAAGTGCTAAGTTTTCGCCCTCGACTGTGCGCAGGCTCAGCCCGTCGCCGCCCACATCGACGCCCCCTGGGTAGCCGGCAATAACTTCCGCTCCGAGGGTGTCGTCCCAGCCGGAAAGTCTTTGCCGCTCCAGCCAACCGCGCTGCACCGTTGTCCAGCCTGCTACCTCGCTCACGTCTGCGGTCAGCCAGTCGGTTCCTTGCTGGGGATCGCCGCTCCAGCGCCAGACCTCCTGCAGGCCGCTGGTAGTACTCAGCCACGCCTGGTCACCGGCGACCACTTCGACGAGCAGACCGCTGCCGCTGCCCTGTCCCCAATTTTCCACGCGCACGGCTAGATGGTTGGCCCCGCCTTGCAGTTCAACCGCCAGTTCCTCCACGGTCGTCCAGTCGCCGTCGCTGCCCACCGAGTCTCCGTTGAGGAAAACCTCGTATTCATTGACCGCGGTCAGACGCAACGCGGCCTGTGTGGCTTCAGTCGCATTGAAGGTAAGCCGGTAGTGGACGATCTGGTCCCACTGTGCTATCTGCCACTCGGCCGCAGCCGCGGGCGAGAGCACCGCTAGAACAAAACCCACTACCAATGGCATGACTTTCATTTTTCAGCTATTTCTCGTTGTGCTTCCGACTCGAAGTCGAGACTTACAGTGACCAGTTTGGTAACTGGATTGACCACCAGACGGTGGTACTGGCCGAAGGGCTTCCAGCGCTTTGAGCCGTTTTCCCAGACTTGTTCCGGCTCTTGTTCCGGCACGGACAGGCCAATGCGCCGCAGGGCTTCGGCCGTATCAAAGGGGTCCATCTTTTTGAATGTATAGGTCACATAAGACGCGTTGTCGTGTATCAAGTCCACGTAAACCCAAGTGCTATCTCCATCCGCATCTCTCCACTGTAGAGTGGTTACTTTCTCGGAGCGCACAAAGTCGAAATCCGGCTCGCCTAGGCGCTCCTTTAGGGCTGCTCCGGTTTTGTTCAATATCTGGTGCACCGCAAGCAGCGGCACTTCTTCCCGGCCGCAAGCGGCGAGAAAAAAGAAAGTTGCAAAGAGTATGCTGGATCTCACTATTCCACCTTGAAAGTGAAGGGATACGTCACCAATACAGGCAGTGGCGTCAACCGGGGTGCTGTGGCCCGCGTTCCGGGACCGATCGCCGGCGCATTCTCTCCACTCGTGGCACTAGTCGCCGGCGTTTGCAGTGCCCCTATATCAATGGGTCGGAAAGCCCACCGCATAATTTCTTGCTGCATGCACTGGTCCACGGCTTGGCTGCCCACGCTCGAGTTGGTGGCCTTGGCTTCGGAAACGGCTCCGCCCACCTCAATGGTGAAGCGCATGGTCACGGCACCTTCGGTGGCTTCGCCTTTGTCGAATGCTTCGACGAAACAGCGGTTGAGACCCGACAAGCGCTGCCGCACCACGGCCCGAATGGCACTCAGGCTGCGGGTGCGCTCGCCGGGCAGGTTGCCCATAATCTGGCTGGGACCATTCTCGGAAATCATCAGGGTTTCAGCGATTTTGCCGCTGGTTGCTCCCTTTTGCACGACGAGGTTTTCCACTTTGTGTTTAAAGACAAAGCGCAGATCCCGCTTTTCCACGGGTTTGTCAAAAGCCCCGAAACGCAAGACGAAGTCCTTCAGGGTCAGCACTACTTCCTCGGTTTCGGGATAAACCGGATCGAAGACGACGAAACCGCCGTAATTCTCGCCCTTAAATATGGGCTGGTCTTCCTCGTAGTTATAGCTGCGCACCATGCCCATGCGCAGTTCAAAGCGATAGAACTCGTTGCCGCTCTGGCCCCGCTGTGAGCGGTAGTAGTTCTCGAAATTGCCATAGGGCGACGACGAAGTGATGCCGTAGGCACGCAGGAACTGGCCTTGGTCGGTCTCCAATACGGCCGCCAATGGGTCGAGCATGACTTTGGGCTGAGTGCGGTTGAAAATAGTGACCTTGAAAACGGTGAAGCGGTTGGGCGTATAACCTAGGCGCGTATCGGTCCAGTTGCCGTAGGTATAGGGATTGGTCGAGTACTTGCCGCGCCCCGATTCGTCGGGGAAGAGGGCGTTGAGCTTGGCGTCGGTCATGTGCTCTACTTCGAGGCGCAGACCGGCTAGTTCCCAAGAGATCGCGTCATTCTCCTGCAGACTATAGGCCCCTTCCGTTTCCGCGGACTCGACGACTGGCAACAACAGGGTCTCGCGCTTGACGGCCGTGGGAAAGAGAAAACAGCCTGATAGCAGACCGCACAGAGCAATGATCCAGATCAATCGGCCGCGTCCCATCGCGCTATTATCCTCTTTACTCATTGATTTTGCTCCGTGTAGAAATCGATCTGTTGCTGGGCAATGGAGCCTTGCTGAGTCAGGGCGAACACCACTAGGTTGACGCCCATTTGCAACTGTGGCTCGTTGCGGAATTCCTTTTCCCAGGCGCGGCCATATTCCTTGGTCGTGAAGATCGCCACCAGTCGCTCTCCGAGAAAAATACCTTCTAGGAAGGGCACTTCGGGATGAAAGTCGCGGCTGTGTACAAGCATTTCCTGCGTCCGTTTTGGCGGTGGGCCATCGTCGAAGTCGTAAAAGCTGTGGTATATGGGGTGATCGTTGGGGATGACCTTGAAGCGCGCATCCCGCCCGAGCGAAGCCTTGAGCATTTCCCGCAGCGAGGCTTCGGCCGGGGTGTACTCGGTAGCGGCATCCCGGCCCAACGCGCCCATGGCCTCGACCATGACAAAGCCGCCCTGCCGCAAATAGTCGCCTAGATTGGCGATCTCCTGCTGGGTGGGTTCAAAGGCTTGATCGACGGAGATGTACACGAAGGGTGCCCGGAAGATAGCGCGCGAATCGAGGAAGAGATGGTCATCTACTTCGGCCCGAATCTGGGTAAATCCATTGATTGCTTCGACCAGTTCGAAGATGGCTCGCTGGGTTGATGGTTTGAAGTCGTTGCCCCAAGCTAGGGCGAGGTAAACGAAGCCGGTGATGTTCTGTTTGTCGGCTGGGTCCTGGACCACCAATCCCTTATAGCGGCCGATATCTAGCGCTTCCAAGTCGAGGAATTCTTCCTGCATGCTGATGCGCTTCTCCGGCTCTTTGGGGCTTTTGATGGCGACGCGCTGTACTTCGGGCTGGACCACTTCCAAACCTAGATCAGCACCGCTGGCAACGCCGAAGCGGAAGGTCTTGATCTTGCCGACTAGATCGGGGAGGCGAATCTGGGGTTTGCGGGTGATTTGCGGCTTGGCTGCCCGCACTTGGCGGGTCATTTGCCGCTTGGGGATTTGCTGTTTCTCAAACTCAAAGGCTTTGGTCAGGCGCGGCTTGCGCACCACTAGGTGCATCAGTGGGGGTTTGGGCGCTTTTTTTTCTTCTTCCCTAGTCGCTAGGTAGATTACGGGTATGGCCAACAAAACAATAGCCACCGCTAGCGCCCGGTAGAGGACTCCGCGCTGTCGGCGCAGCAATTCCTCCAAACGGAGCGCGTCCGTCGGCGTGGCGAAGCGTTTGGCATCGATTTGAGTGGCCATGGTATTCCTATAAGCGGTTGGCTTCGATCCACTCTTTGTGCATGCGGGCAAAGCGATGGGCTTCGGCCTGTTCGTCGGCTAGGCGCTCAAGAACCTGATCGTAAACCTGCACTGCGTCCTTCCACTGCCCCAATGACTCGTAGCAGACCCCCATATTGCTCAGCGCTCCGATCTCGCTTTCGGTGCCGGGATAGTCGCGCGCGATTTCCGCAAAGCCTGCTGCCGCCTGGCGGAATTGGGCCGGGTCTTGCTCTTCAAGGGCTTGGGCAAAAATCTCCTCGACTTCGGCGTAGCGCAGGTAGGCCACTACTTCGCGCAAGTCATCTATTAATTCGGGAACCTTTTGCGCTACCAGACTGCTGGGAAAGCGGCGGATGACTTCTTGGTAAGCCTGCAGGGCGTTGTCGTATTCCTTCTCGTTGTAGTAAAAGTCGCCGATGGTAAACTGGGCATTGGCCGCCAGAGCGCTGCCTGGGTAATCGGAAACCACGCTTTGGAAGGCGGCGATGGCTTGGGACGCTCGTTCCATATTGAGATGGGACCAGGCCAGATTGTAGAGGGCATCGTCGGCTAGGTCTGATCGCGGGTGTATTTCGAGCAATTGCTGGTAGTGCTTTTGCGCCGTCTCGAATTGGCCCAAGTTGTAATGGGCCTCTCCAGCCCGGAACAGTGCGTCGGGTGCCAGTTCGCTTTGGGGATAGGCGCTGGCTAGGTCGGCAAAGGCGGCAGCGGCCTGCTCGAACTGAGTCAGGTTGAAATGGGCGTATCCCAGATAGTAGAGGGCATAGGGGCGGTTGCGATGATTAGGCGTTTTCTGCAGATAAGTTTCGAGCACTTGTACGGTTCCCGCGAGATCTTCCCGCTCGAATAGGGTTTGTCCTACAGCAAAGCGCATATCGGCCGAATAATAGGAATCTGGGTAGTGAGACAGGGCCTTTTGGTAGGTGTTGATTAGCGCTTGGGTGTCACCCCGTGAGCCGTGGGCGTCGCCCATTAGGAAGTAGGCTTTCTCTTGGAGGGAATAGGGTTGCTCACCGCGCACAGCGGGCAAGTCCAAGGAGAGAATTCGCTGGCATAGGGCCTCGACTTGATCGAATTCCTCTAGGTTGTAGTGAAGTTCGGCCAGCACCACGAGGTGTTCGGCGCGTTCGACTGAATCGGTCGCTGCCGCTACTAGGGCTTGGTAGTCCCCGATGGCTTCTTCCTGCTGACCTAATTCGAGGTGGGCCAGACCAAGCATGCGTTGGGCGGCTCTTGCCAACTCCTCGTTGTCGCTGTGCAGCAGCATCTTCAGGTCGGCTGTCGCCTCCTCGTAGCGTTTTAGTTTGAGTAGGCTTACGCCGCGGCCGTAGAGGGCACCTAGGCGCACCTCTTCGTCGTCGGCTAGTTCGATGGTGCGTCCCAATGCCTCCACTGCGGCGGCAAATGTCTCTGTTTCGATCAGAGTGCGTCCTTTCATGTAGTGGAGACGGGACTGTTCGTTTTTATCTGTACTGGCCTCTAAGCCCGCCTCTAGCGCCTCTAAGGCCCCCGAGAAATCGCCCGCCGCAGCCAGCAGGTTGCTCGCTTCGAGCATGGCCTTGGGGAACAAATTTGAAGTGGGGTCAAGCTGTCGGAATAGCTCTACTGCCTTGCTAGGCTGGCCCAAATCTCGGTAGCACAGAGCTAGTTCGAAACGGGCCCCGTGGCGCTGCGGGGCTTCGGGGTATTTTTGCAGAATGGATTCGTAAGCGGCGATAGCTTGCTTGAAGTTTTCTTGCTGGTAGTGGATGCGGCCCAGTTGGAAAAGAGCGCTGCGCACGTAATCTGGGTCTTGGTCGGCGGCGACTATCTCTTGGTAGAGTTCCAGCGCCCGGGCCCTGTGCTCGGCACTACCTAAGACACCGAGCATCTGGTTGCACAGGGCGATATTAAACGGGGTAGCCGCTAGGACTAGTTCGCTGCTGGGGTAGTCGGCGGCAATGCGTTCGTAAGCGGCGATCGCCTGTGCGTAGGTCAAGCGGGCCTCGTCGTCAGCCGTGGTTTGGCGCTGAACCTCGGCCCGCTCGTAATGAGCCCGTCCGATCTTATAAAGGGCCCAAGGCGGAGCCAGACCAGCGGCTTTGGCTACATCTCCGTACGCATCTAGATAGAGTTGGTATTCGGCGATGGCGCGCTGATAGTTGCCAATGCCGTAGTAGTGCTCGGCCAACAGGGATTGCATGCTGGCCTGAAAAATGCGGTTGCGGCTACCGTCGATGGCCTCGCGGTAGGTGCGCACTGCTGCTTGGTCATCGCCGCCTTGGGAGTACATATCAGCTAGGCGGATGTAGGCCTCGGCCACCAGTTTTTGTTCCTGGGCGAAGGCGGTTATAACCTTACTATAGGCGGCACCAGCACCGACAAAATCCCCACTTTGGGCGCGACAATCGCCTACTTTGATCTGGGCTTTGGCCGCCAGTTCTAGCGCGGTTTCGTCTACTAGGCCGGCTATTTTCTCGCGCCGCATCTTCAGCAAGTCGCGCTCGCTGAGGTGCTCGATGTCTTGGCGGGTTACTACCTCCTGGTACCAAGAAGTGGCCTGATCGTAGTGCTGCTGCAGAAAGTAGGCTTCGCCGATTTGGAAAAGCGCTCGGTCTGCGCGGTACCCTTTGGGAGCGTGCTGCACCAGTTCCTCAAAGGCGGTGATGCTTTCCCGGTACTGCCCCAATTCAAAATAGGCCCAGCCGATATTGTAGAGGGCGTTGTCGAGGTATTGGCTGTCGGGATATTTCTGCAGAAAAGCCCGGCCTTCTTCTATGGTGCGCTGGTAATCGCCGCTTTCATAAAGGCAGTTGACCAGCCGGTTGCGGGCCAGTTCCCGCATCTGGGGGGAAGTAGTCTGGGCTTCAGTCTTGAGGAAGTAGGCGGCCGCTTCTACGAAGTCGGTCACGGTCTGTTCGGCGAGTTGGCGCTGGCGTTCGGGGTTGCGTTCCCAGGCGGCGCGGCGCTGGGATTCTTGGGCGCGCTTGAAGTAGCTATTACCCGTCTGGTAGAGGGCGATTTCCTTGATTGGGGCCGTAACCTCGCCGACCGCGACCTCAATCTCCGCCGTGTAGAGCAGCGGGCTTTCGATGGCATTGATGCGCTCGTAGGTTGCGATGGCTTGCTCGTAGTCCTCGGCGGCGTAGAATTTCTGCGCCTGCTTGAAAGAAGCTTGTATTTCGTCTGGGGTCGGTACAAAGTACGAGCCTACTACTAACCCCAACAAAGTACCTACGATGAGCAGAGGTGTCATAGGACCTCTCAACGAGAAAGAGCACGCCAGCACACCAAATTCTGCGGATTAGTCCAAACTGTAAGAAAAGGCAAATGCGGCTGCAAGTATTTCTCCATGCGGTTTGAAAGCGGGCTTTTTACGCTAGGGGCATATGTTCCTTTGGCATGTTGCTAGCGGTAAAGTATATTACGGCCCTGCGCGTCCTATTCGAGTTCAACGAGCCGCACCAACTCATTGCGGGAGGCATGCGTTATGGAAACTCTGTTAGCCGGCGGCATCCTGATGATTCCCTTGGGATTGTGCGCCGTCCTCTCACTAGCATTCATCCTAGAAAGGGTCTGGGTGCTCAGTCGCATTCCCGACGAGCAGGCCGCCCAACAGACTCTCGAAGAGGCCGAAAGAGCCTTAGCGGATCGAGGGCAAGAAGCGGCCGCCCAGTACTGCGCCGACCACAAGGGCCCTCTGTGTTTTATTTTTGCCTCCTTGCTCAAGCGATTCGACACCCTCATGCTCGAACGCCGCGAATTCCGTCCGACCAACGAGCGCTTGGCCCGTCTGGCCGGACAGGCCGGTGCTGGAGACCTCTCCCGCTTTCTGCTTGAGCAAAAGGAACTTTCCGACCTCAAAGACGAGCTCGTGCTGGAGACGGACGAAGCCGGCAAAGTCTATCTGAGTCGCTACTTGGTAGTGCTCAATACCATTGGCAATATCTCGCCGTTGCTGGGCCTGTTTGGCACCATCCTCGGCATGATCACCTCCTTCAACGCTATTGCCGTGGCTGGCACGGGTGATCCCAAGGTGGTGGCCAGCGGCATTTCGCAGGCCCTAGTCACCACGGCCACGGGGCTGGCGATTGCCATTCCCACCATCGTGGCCTACCGCTCGCTGGCCCGGCGCGCCGAACACCACCGCAGCCGTCTCGAAGTCTATGGGCTGGCTTTCGTCAACACCTTGCTGATGGTCGGCCAAGATCAATTGGACGGGGAGGCAGCCGGCTAATGGCCTTGGTGCTTAGCCGCAAACGGGAAAGTCTGACCAGGGACGAGGGCCCGGATCTGACGCCGCTGATCGACTGCGTTTTTCTGCTGCTCATTTTCTTTATGGTCACCACCGTCTTCATCCACTCCAAGGGGCTAGACGTAGATCTTCCCGCTCAGAGCGAGGCGACGGAACAGCAGGAGAAGAAAGACATCAATATCCTCATCGACGCCCAAGGCCGCATCCAGATCGGCGGCGAGGACGTGGTGCCGGAAGCCTTAGTCGAACGGATCAAGAGGGCCATGAAAGAGGCCAACAACGATAATATCATCATACAGGGGCACGTCGATGTTGCTCAGGAGTACGTGGTCTTGGTGGTGGATGCGGCCAAAGCGGCCGATGTCGCGGGTATAGCTTTCGCCAAAGAGGAGGCCCCCTAGTGGTGCAGCAGCGGACCTCCATATTGGAAGACTTAGAGGATGAAAACCTCAATCTGACGCCGCTGATTGACTGCGTTTTTCTGCTGCTCATTTTCTTCATGGTCACCACCGTCTTCAAGCAGCCCTACAGTCTGCGAGTGGAGTTGCCACAGGCCCGTCAAGCTACCATCGTCGAAGAGAAGAAATTGGTGGCCTCGATCGACAAGTCGGGTGCTATGGAGCTCAACCGCCAGCTAGTGAGCATGGCCAAACTTCCGACCGTGCTCGCCCGCGAAAAAGAGACGACCCGCAGTTTGACGTTGATCATTCGCACGGACAAGAAGACCCGGCACGGTCTTGTGCTCGAGGTCATGGAGATAGCCAAGCGGCTCGACGTCGATAAGGTCGTTTTGGCCACCGAAGAGGAGAAGGAAATCTGAGCAGCTTCTGAAGCGATCGCTAGGAAACCCCATGCGCTATCTCATCTCTACTTTCTGTCTAGTCCTGACCGCTTCTTCCGCTCCCGCCGAGGATGCGCTGCCGCACCACACCATCCTCCGCGCCGCTGGACCCATCGCCGTGGACGGCCACCTCGACGAGCCTTCTTGGGAGGCCGCCCAAGTCATCGACCAGTTCGTCTTCCCTTGGTGGACGGAAGGGGCCAAGGATCGCACCGAGGCCCGCTTGCTGTGGGACGATGTGCATCTGTACGTCGCCTTTACCGCGTACGACCCGCACATTTCAGCCACCTTGACCGAGCGCGACAGCCCGGTGTCGCGCGACGATTGCGTCGAGGTGTTCATCGCCCCAGACACCAGCCAAGTTACTAACTATTTCAACTTTGAATTCAACGCCTTGGGCACGATTCTGGACCGCTCGCCGCACGCCGATCGTTCGTCCGCATGGAACGGCGAGGGCATGCAGGTGGCTATCGACATCCAAGGCACACTCAATCAAGAGACGGATCAGGATACGCTTTGGACCACTGAAATTGCTCTCCCTTTTGCCGTCTTCGCCCCATACGCCCCCCACCTGCCCCCGACCGCCGGCGATGTGTGGCGTCTCAACCTGTACCGCACGGGCGGCGCGGTTAATCTGCAGTACATCACTTGGTCCAATACCTTGACGACCAAGCCGCAATTCCACGTGCCCGAGCGCTTTGGGGTGGTGCATTTCGACAGCCGGTCGGTATTGAGTCTGCAAGACGAAGCCGAGTAGGAAGACGCGGCTAGCCGTGTCTTCGTCAAGAGATTGGGATTCCCGACGAACTACTGCTACAGTTATCTATCGCGTTCTGTTGCTACTTGCGCTGTTTTCGTCCTGCGAATCCACAGATGCGCCGCTCGTCCTCTACGAGAGCCCGCATGGGCTGGTGATGCTGAAGGCAGCGCGGGTCGATTTTGCGGAAGAGGGCGAAGAGGTGGTTGCTGCGCGGGTGCATTTTGCTGCGGGCGAAGACCACCTCAGCGCGGGTCGTTGCGATGCTGCGGCTGAGAGCTATTTGCAGGCCGCGGCGCGGCGACCGTCGCCGGCGGTCTGGCTCAATGCGGGGGTTGCGCTGCTGTGCGATGGCGAGTATGAAAAGGCCGAGGAGACGCTAGCAAAGGGACTGGAATCTTCCAAGGCGGATGGAGGAAAAGATGTTCAAGCCGCTTTGCTGGGCAATCTGGGCCAAGCTCATCAGCGCCTAGGGCGTCTCGACTCAGCGCTGGTGTCCTACCAAGACGCGTTGGCGCTGCACCGGCAGAGCGGATTTGCCGCTGGCGAGGCCCAAGCGCTCGGCGATTTGGGTGCGGCCTATTTCATGCAGGGCGATTTAGGGCAGGCGCTAGGTTTTCTAAAACAGGCGCGGGATGGGCATCGGAGGATCGGCGATCAACTCGGGCTAGCGCGAGACCTCGACCGCATTGGCACGGTTTACTTCGTCCGGGATGCGGCGGATTCGGCACTGGCGACCTTCACAGAGGCGCTCGCGCTCTATCGGGACGAGGGGTATCTGCGCGGCCAAGCCGGTGGCCTGACGAATATCGGCAATATCCACCTAGACGAAGGCCGGCTCGATTCGGCGTACTTTTACTTTTCCGCAGGACTGGCCGTCCTCGAGCGCCTGACCGACGACGCGGCCCGCGCAACTCAGCTAGTGCGGATTGGACAAATTTACCAGCAGCAGGACAATCTAGAGGCGGCGCTGGTGGCCTACCGCGAGGCGCTTTCTATACATCGGGCGCAAGAAAAGGTGGATAGCCAAGCTGAGACGAGCGACCGCATGGCACGCATCTTTTTTCAACAGGGCCGTTTGGATTCGGCACTGTCCGCGTACCAGTCAGCGCTTGCGCTCTACCGGCGTTACGATAGCCATCTGGGCAAGCGGGCACAGGCACTGGACCACATTGGCGATGTGCATCTGTATCAGGGTCGTTTGGATTCGGCGCTGTCCGCCTTTGAAGCGGCGCTGGAGATCTACGTTGCCCACGGCCATCCGCGCGGTCGGGCCGTCCAATCGAGCAAGATCGGTCAAGTGCTGCAAAATCAGGGACGGCTAGATGAGGCGATAGAAACCCATCGCGTTGCCTTGGCGCTGTACCGCGAATTCGATCTCTATGCCGAGGGGGCGACCCAACTCGACTACATCGGCCACATCTACTTCCGCCAGGGCAAAATCGACGAGGCGCTCGCCTCCTTTGAGAACGCTCTGTACGTCTTCACGCAGGCGGGCAATCGCCAGGGCGAGGCGGCGCAACTGAGCAATATCGGCAACATCTACTTCGAGCAGGGCCGCTTGGCCGAGGCGCTCAAGGCATTTGGCGACGCCCTGCACGTTTTTCAGTTGATTGGGCACCGGCAAGGGGAGGCGCAGAGTTTGGGCAATATCGGGTTGGTGTACCGCAAGAAGGGCGAGCGGGCGCAAGCGCTAGAGGCGTTGCAACAGGCACGCGCTGCGTATGCCGAGGTTGGGGTGCGGAGTGAGGGGCGGCAGACGGTGGAAGAGGCGATCCGCGCCATCGAAGGGCGTTAGGAGCTAATGATGGGCAGAGGAGAGGGAGAGGCGGTTGAGGTGGATTGGGATAGGCGCGACGTCCCCCTCGCGGATGTGGAGGATCTGGTCCATGGCGAGATTGTGGAAGCGCTGTTTTTGTCCAGTCGTTGGCCAGGTAACTTCGACGAGAAGAAGAGTATCGGCGCGGCCTAAACCGATTTCTTGTTGCAGGCTCGACGCGCCGAAGCTGGATGGCCAATTCGAGGCGCAGTGCGTGTTGGCGATTGTGATTTTGCGCTTTGGCTAGCTGCTCGCGCAGGTAAGCGGCGCTGGCGGCGTTCATGTTCAGGGTGTTGAGGTTGGTGGGGACTTGGGCGCGTACTTCGCTGGCGAGCTGTTGCAGGCGGGCGGCCATGCGCTCGGAAGCGGATTGCTGGGCTTGGGCGGCCGCTGGAAAAAGCGCGAGGAGGAGTAAGACGATTAGGATCATAAACGCGCCTTCAAGAATAACGCATTGACAACATAAGCGTCCTTTGTTAGTACTAACAACTTATTATTAAATGCGCTTCAAAGAGTGCTCCGAAGTGCATTGGCACGAGAATTTTATCTATCGAATCAACCCCCATTCTAACGAGAGGGAGATAAGTTATGAGGAAACTATTGACGCTGAGTGTGGCCGTATCGCTTTTGGGGCTGAGCTCGCCTTCTTTGGCGCATGTGCCCGAGGGGCTGATCTTGGGCGTCTGGCAGTGGCCCACGTCGCATCTGCCGGTGATGGATGGCGATATTTCCGAGTGGGACGTAGTGCCCGACAATTTGTGGCTCACGCCGTTCAGCGAATTCAACGGCGAGCTTCTGCACGTGGTGGTGGCCGGCGAAGTTGGAGCTGAGGTCAATACCGCGGATCTAAACTTCCGCTGGACCTCGGGCTGGAACGACGAGTTGGATCGCCTCTACTTCGTCTATGACCGCTTCGACGATCTATGGGATCGCGATGCCGGCGGCATAGGTGGTGCTGGCGGCGACGACAGCTTTGAGATCAACCTCGATGCCAACCACGGCGGCGAGGTCTCGTGGTTTGGTGCCGACGATTTCGACACCGAGGAAGAAGTGCTGCGCAACCGGGGACGCCTCAACCAGATGAGTCACTACCGCTGGCCGTCGATGGAGCCGATTGGCTGGAACTGGCTTTGGGCCTCGAGCGCTACTTGGCACGACGTCGAGCCTTATTCGTGTTGCCCCAACTCCTTCAATCTCAACGGCGCACACGCCACCGAGGCGACCTTCCAAGTTGAGTGGTGGACCGTAGGCTGGGACGACTTCGATCACGCGTCGCCCGAAAACAGCGTCCAGCACGACTTTGGCGAAAACGATATCATCGGCCTGGGCATATCGATCATCGACAACGATGTAGGCACCGACAACGACACCGACCGCCGCTTCGCTGCTTGGCGCATGGGCGGCGCGCGTTGCGGCAATGGCGACGGCAAGTGCATCACCGATTTCATCTTGCTACCGGCGCAGATGGATCTTTTGCCAACCGCCGTCGAGAACGATAGCTGGGGCCACATCAAGGCTTCGTACATGCAGTAGCTGGCCCGGTAGTTTGCGGGTTTGACTTAGGGAGGTGGATCGATTGTGATCTGCCTCCCTTGTTTTTTGGATCCGCAGATGGACGCAGATGGACGCAGAATAGCAGA
The DNA here is from genome assembly GCA_028875335.1 of Gemmatimonadota bacterium. The sequence goes on along the minus strand of JAPPEF010000156.1, from coordinate 10,409 downwards.
AATCGTTCAAGTCATTCAGGATTGCTAGATGACGCGGAGAAAAGTTCTCGCCCTGTTAGCGTTTTTCGCCTGCATTAGCACTGTGTATGCTCTCGTCGAGCAGCAGGCACAGAGAACGCAGACGGCAGAGGCAAAGCTGAGCATCGACTGGGATGCGGTGGTTGACGACCCAGAGGAGCTGCTCGAGATCTCTTGGATGAGCATCCCGCGCTTTCCCACTGCGCGCGAGGGGACTTGGATCGAAAAGCGGCTCGAAGCGCGGTTCAACGTCGATTTCAAGCCGCTGTTTACCAGCCATTTTGCCTATATGCGGCGCCGGCCGCTGGTCTTTGCCGGCGGCAATGTGCCCGATTTGTTCTACGCTGGCGATCCGGTCGTGGTGCAAAAGGACGCCCACCACGGCTATGCGCTGCCCATTCCCTACGAGGTCATCCAAAAACACGCGCCCAACTACGTGCGCTATCTCAACGAGTACGCACCCTCGGCGTGGCTCTACGCCTACTGGAAGGGGGCCAATTACGGCATCCCCACTTGGGGCAGCAGCTTGGGCTATCCAGTGCCAGGGATCTGGAGGATGGACTGGCTGCGCAACGTCGGCATCGACAAGGTGCCGGAGACCCTCGACGAGATGTACACGGCCCTGTGGAAGTTTCGCCACGAGGACCCAGATGGCAATGGGATACAGGACACCTACGGCATGTGTCCCAACGCGCAGGCTTGGTTTAACGTCTTCGGCGCGGTCTTCGGGGCCTATGGGATCGTGCCGCACGGCTGGATGCTGCGCGACGGCGCGGTTGTGTGGGGTGGGACCCGACCCGAGGCCAAAGAGATCTTGGGCCTTTTGCGCAAGTGGTACGCCGATGGGCTGATCGATCCCGACTTTGCGATCGGCCAAATCAAGAGCAGCCCAATACCCTACCAGAAATTCGTCAGCGGCAAGACGGGGTATCTCTTCAGCCAAGGCGGCTATAGCAGCTTTGACAAGTACAACAAGGCGTCGTTGGTATCGGTCATTGCCGAGTTGCAGCCGGGTGCCGAGGTGGTGGTCGGGCCGTTTCCGGCTGGCCCAGAAGGCATCCGTGGGGCGCGGGTGTGGAGTACGGCCGCCCATGTTTTTGTCTTTGGCAAGCAGGTGGCGGCCGCGCCTGAGAAGGTCGTGCGGATGCTCAAAATTTTCGAGGCGCTAGCGGTTGAGGAAAAACTCTTTGTGGAGGTGCGGATGGGCCAGCGGGGCGTGCATTGGGAGTTCGACGCTGAGCGCGGCCTGTACTATCTGCCGCCCTACGACGACCGCAACGTTGCTAGCAAGCATCTTATCGTGTTGAACGTCGATGGCCCGGGTGGATTTTTCGCGCCCTGCGGGGTCCGGCCCGCCATTGCCGACAAATACCTGCCGACGGCCATGCTGCAACACCGCGAGCGCTATCAGCGCACCGAGTGGGCGCAGGCCGGCCTGTTCGGCAAGCCGGACGTGGTGCCCTCGTCGATAAAGCACTTGCGCGATCTGCGCAATTTGCAGATGACGGTTTACGCCGAGATCGTGCGCGGCGAGCGCACCCTCGACTATTTTGACGATTTCGTGGCCGAATGGACGGAACGGGGCGGGGCGGAGATGACCCAAGAGGCGCGGGAAATCTACAAGGTGCGCGAGGAGATTTACCGGAAGGTAGGAGTGGTACAGTAGGGGCGTCCTAGACCATGTGGCCGTGCTGGCCGCGCATGTAGAAGGTGCCGTCCGGACTCATGCCGGGGAATCTCCACGCGCCGGAGTTGATGGGCCAAGGCAGGACATCGGCGCGGTCGGCCCATTCGCGGTAGCGCTGTTCCATTTTCCTAACCCTATCTTCTTCACGTTCGGCTAGGTCGTTGAGTTCGGTGCGATCTTCGTCCATGTTGTAGAGTTCCCAACCGCCTTGGCCGCTGGTTTCGCAGACCAGTTTCCACGGCCCGATGCGGATGGCGGCATTGCCCTCGTGCTCCCAGTACATAGGCTTTTCGCGCGACCACTCGCGGCCTTCAAGAAGCGAGAGGAAACTCTCGCCTTCGAGGGGGGTGATGGTGTGGCCGTCGTATTCGGCGGGGTAGGAAGCGCCGGCCGCGTCGATGAGGGTGGCGGTGATGTCGATGATTTGGGCCGGGGCGTGCGCGAGGTCGGGTTGTTTGATGGTGGCCGGCCAGCGGACGATGCAGGGGGTGGCGATGCCGCCTTCGTGTACCCAGCGTTTGTAGCGGCGGAAGGGGGTGGTGCTGACATTGGCCCAGGGCACGTCGTAGCTCATGTACGTGTCCTCGGCTCCAGGCATCAGACCGGGGATGTTGCCCATTTGCACGGGCTGCCCGTCGTGGGTGGTGAGGCCCTGTAAAAAGATCCAGTCGATGCGGTTGCCATCCTCGCACAAGAATTCAGCGCAGCCTCCGTTGTCCGAGAGGAAAATGACTATGGTGTTGTCCTCCACGTCGAGTTCGCGGAGTTTGGCGAGGATGCGGCCGATGCCTTGATCCATGCGATCGACTTGGGCTGCGTACACGGCCATGCGTCGGTCTTCCCAATCTGGGTCGGCCACTTCATTCCAGGAGGGTGCGTCCTCGTCACGGGGTGATATGTCCCAGTGCGAGCTGACGACTTCCATGTCTTTGAGCGCTTCGTGGCGGGCGGTGCGCGCTGCGTCCCAGCCGCCTTTGTGGTACTGGCCTTGGTAGCGGGCGATGTCTTCCTCAAAGGCGTGGAGCGGCCAGTGCGGTGCTGTGTACGCGACGTACATGAAAAAGGGTTGGTCGGCGCTTTCGGAGATGAAGTCAACGGCGTGATTGGAGATGGCGTCGGTGAGGTAAAAGTCGGTGGGATTGGCGGCGATAGGTTCGCCGTCGAGGGTGCAGGTGCGCCCGCCGAAGTAGCCGCTGTTTCTACCGAGTCCAAAGAGGCGGTCGAAGCCGTGCTGCATCTCGGGGGGGATGTCGGCGCTGTCGGGTCTTTTGCCGCAGTGCCACTTGCCCGACATTAGGGTGCGATAGCCGCGCTCCTTGAGAATTTGGGCGATGGTGACGGCCGAGTGGCGCAGATAGCCGCCATAACCGGGAGCGTTGGGGATGCCGCCGGCCATGTGGCCGATGCCGGCTTGGTGCGGATAGAGACCGGTCAGCAAGGCCGCGCGCGAGGGGCAGCAGCGGGCGAAATTGTACATTTGCGAGAAGCGCAAGCCCTCGGCGGCGAGGCCGTCTAGGTTGGGGGTGCGGATTTCAGAGCCGTAGCAGCCGAGGTCGGAATAGCCCATGTCGTCGGCGAGGATGAGGACGATGTTGGGGCGTTGAGAAGCGGTGGTCATGGAGGGACTCCTAATATACTAAGGGGTCAAATGAGGTCATCCACTGTTACCTGCAACGCCTTGGCGAGAGCGGCCAACGTCTTGGCCGAGCCGGTGCGTTTGCCGGTTTCGATCTGGGAGAGATAGACTGTATTGATGTTGGCGGCGGCGGCTAATGCGTTCTGGGTTAGGCCCCGGTAGTTGCGATACACACTGATTGGATTTTGTCCGGCCAAAAGTTGGTCGACCACCTCAATAGGGAAGGATTCGCCGTTGTCCGCGATGGCGCGGTCATAATGTTCTTCATCACTCAATATCGCCTCCGCGTCCTCGCTTGTGAGGCGTTCATAATCGCGCCAAGGGATCACGACAAAGGCGGGCTGTCCGGTGTCGTCAAGAATAACCTGTGGCTTGTTCATGAGGTGCTCCTATCGCTTATAGGCCTGCCCACGCGGGACGATCCGCAGCACGTCAATTACCCGAGCCTTATCGTCTCGCGTGAAAATTATCCGCCAGTCGCCAACGCGGAGGCGAAAACCGGGCCGCCCCGTCAAGCTAGCGACATCAACATCCCGCCGGTTGGGCTGTTCGGCCAATTTGTCCAATTCGCGGCGAATGCGTTGGGCGTTCTGACGAGGCATATTTTGCAGGGCTTTGATAGCTTGTCTCTTGATCGTCAGTTCGTACAGTGCATTCACCATACCCGAAATATAGCGATTAGCTTTATTAGTGTAAAGCTAACTGTTTTACTGAAAATTTCACAGCTTCCGAAAAAAGCGTGACTTATGAAGGAGATGTTTTATGGCTACAGTTGACACTATAGCGCATGGATTGACTGCGGAAGAGCGCGAAAAGTATGCAAAAGATGGGTTCTTTATTCGCTTAGATGCCTTCGACACTTATGAGATTGATGCACTGCGCAACAGAATCGAAGATCTCGTAGAACTCATCGAGACCTCTGACGTGTTGACAGAGAAAGAGAAGCAAGCAATTCTAAAACGCAATGCCGGAACTGATGCGACTTCTGGACCTGCATCGCTAAACGGTATAACGCGACTTCACAGGTTCAGTGCATTGGTGCGATCCCACATTCGCGACCCAAGGCGGTTAGATGCGGTCACAGAGATCGTGGGGTCGGATCTGTTCTGTCCAAACGATCTGTATTTTTTTAAACCTCCGGGCACCGGGCGGCCTATTGCGTGGCATCAGGACTCGTGGTATTTCCGCAACACGTATGTCAGCAGCGTGGGGGACGCCATAGACCAATCGACGATTGGAACTTGGCTGGCACTGGACGATGCGGATGAAGCAAACGGATGCTTGTGGGTGATCCCCGGCAGTCATCGCTTGGGAGTTATAGATCACAGTCAGGTCGAGAGCGATGATTATTTATTGCAAAAAAGAGTGACCGTGTCCGACGAGATGGAAGAACAGGCCATGCCAGTAGAAGTGCCAAAGGGCGCACTGGTATTTTTCAACAATGCGCTATTACACCGTAGCACACCCAACAGATCAGATCGGTTTCGGCGAGCTTATATCGTGCATTACATGAAAGCGACAATCCAGCATACCGGGAACAGACCAAGGATTCCCGAAGGCACGGAGCACTGGGGCACTCCTGAGATGTACATCTGTGGACAGCAATTGCCCGGATGCGTACAAACGACGCTTGAGAAAGACAGCATGGACTGGGACAGAGCATTGGAACGGACATTGACAGCAGACGATATTCGGATTTCGGAGCCGTAGCAGCCGAGGTCAGGATAGCAATTGAGGTGTCAAATGAATGTACTGCACATCCTGTCCGATCAGCACCAAGCGGCCTGTATGGGCTGCGAAGGCCACGCGCAGGCACTGACGCCCAATATGGATCGGCTGGCCAGCGAGGGGATGCGCTTTTCAGCGGCGTACACCCAGAATCCGATCTGCACGCCTAGCCGCATGAGCATGTACACGGGACAGTACTGCCACAACCACGGCTTCTTCGGTTTGGGCGGGCCGCGGCCGGAAGGGATGCAGGGTTTTCTCGGCCATTTTAAGCAGCACGGGTACAAGACGGCGGTAATCGGCAAGACGCACGTGCCCAACCAGCCGCGCGACTGGCTATTGGACCACGTTGACTACTGGATGTCGGGCACCTCGCCGCCGGTGCCGGCCGCGGGCGGTCTGTCGCCGTATCAAACGTTTTTGGTCGGTGCTGGTCTGCTGGAGCAAAACGACAATTTCCGCATCACTGGTTACCCAGCCCCCCATCCTGTTGGCCTGCCCCAGAACCAGTTTCGCGCCCGGCCGTCGGAGTTGCCGTTGGAGTACAATGTCGAGAGTTGGTGCGTGGATCGGGCGATTGAATTTATGGAGGGGTGCGAGGGAGACTCCTTCTGTATACAGGTATCGTTGCCGCGACCGCACGCGCCTTATACGCCGGATCAGAAGTTCTGGGATATGTACGCAGACGACATTGCGTTGCCGGAGACCTATTACCAAGATCCGTCGGGACGCCCGCCGCATTTCCGCGATATGCACGCGCGATTTCAGCGGGCTTGGGAGGGGGAGGAATGGTCGCCGGAGGAGGGGGCGCGCAACATCTGGCGCGGCTATCTGGGCTGCGTGACGCAGGTTGACTACTGCATTGGCCGTCTTTTGGACTACCTCGACGAACGCGGCTTGGCTGAAGATACGATCGTCGTCTATAACTCCGACCACGGCGCGTACAGCACTGCTTTTGGCATTCAGGAAAAGGCCCCCGGAATATGCTCCGAGGCGGTGTGTCGGGTGCCGATGCTCTGGCGGGTGCCGGGCGTTGCGGCCGCGGGCAGGGTTTGCGACGCGCTAGTGGAAAATGTCGATTTGGCCCCGACGTTTATGAACCTCTGCGGGTTGCCGGCGATGGAGGGCATGGATGGGGCGGATATTAGCGAGCTTTTGCGGGGCGGGACCGATCCCGTGCATGAGGTGGCGGTCACTGAGCATCGGCACAGCAAGGCACTGCGCTGGGGGAAATGGCGCTACGTACACTATCAGCCGGAGGATTTCGGAGTCGACTGCGGCGAGCTCTACGACTTGGAGGCCGATCCGCACGAGGCCCGCAATTTGTACGGTGAGCAGGCGTACCAAGAGATCGTCGAGCAGTGTGAGAAACTCCTGTGCCACTGGCTGGTCTCGACGCGGCAGTATCGCACGGCGTTTTTGGTGGGGGCGTGGAATGAGACTAATTACGCCTGAGAGGTTCTCGTATCAGACGCCTCGGTCACAGTACGCACATCTCCACGGACAGACATCAATTGGGGGGAATATTTTTGACGGCTCACAGCAGACATTCCCTCGCCTATTACAGGAAGCGGGATATCAGACCGCGATTGTTGGAAAATGGCACCTGCATAGCATACCAACGGGCTTTGATCACTACAGTGTAATGTGGGGACAAGGTTCTTATTTTGATCCCAAATTTATCGAACCTAGCGAACATGGCCCTGTCTGGAAAGAAAGTCGGGGATATTCAACAGATCTGGTAACCGACAAATGTCTAGATTGGCTCAAAGGACGAGATGCCGATAAACCCTTTATGCTCCTGTGCCATTTTAAGTCTCCCCATTACAACTGGGAGCCGGATGAGAAACATAAGGCGATGTTCCAGGATGAAACAATTCCCGAACCAGAGACATTTGACCACGATTTCGGAGACAGTCCAGTTCCGCCCGAGGCCCTGCAGGTCAAGCTGGAGACAGTACATGAACAGTGGAATATTACGCATTGGGACGCGATGCCCGAAGGATTGTCCATGCAGGACCAGAAACACAGAAACTACCAGTACTTTATCAAAGATTACCTCCGTTGTGTGGCCGCGGTGGATGATAATATTGGGCGGCTGCTCGACTATCTCGACGAACAGGGCTTGGCCGAAAATACGATTGTAGTATATACCTCAGACAATGGGATGTTTCAGGGCGAACACGGCTGGGTCGATAAAAAAATGATGTATGAGGAGAGCCTGCGGGTTCCATTTTTGATCCGATATCCGAGAGAAATTGAAGCGGGATCCCATACGAATGACATGGTGATCAATCTCGACTATGCACCGACCTTTTTGGAATACGTCGGACAGCCTATTCCCGCAGACATCCAAGGAAGAAGTCTCGTGTCCCTCCTGAGAGGACACACGCCGGACGATTGGCGAGCCGCGTTTTACTACCAGCACTTTGACATCCAGCCAGATGGCGAATTAGCAAATTGCGGCGTACGGAGCAAAAATTTCAAATTGATCTGGTACAACCACAACTACGACCATTACCAGCTTTTCGATTTGGAAGCAGACCCTAGCGAGACACGAGATGTATCGGAAGACCCTGAATACGCCTCAACAGTATCCTACATGAAAGTCTTGCTGCAGGCGGAACGCGAGAAAATGGGCCTGACGGACGAGATAGAACAGCAGATTTTTAACAGCGGAAACGAGCTACAGACGCGCAAGCAGATGAATGCGTTGCTGGCGATGGTAGATGCCAATACCGCTAAGGGCCAGACAGCTTCTTAGAGTGGTCGATAGGCTAGATTTGAATCTTGTCTAGGGAGTGTTGAAGATCGTGAAAGCGGTTCTATTCGATTTGTTTGAAACGCTCGTGACACAGAAGCATTCGGATCGTCCTTCTGAACAGTCGTTTGTCGGTAAATTGGGATTGAATTTGGATGATGTGCGAGTGTGGTGGGGGGATAGTGCTAGAGACCGGATGACAGGTAAATTTGCTACCTATCAAGAGATGTTGTCGGCGTTGTGTATCTCGATGGGAGCCTCAGTTGAAAGTGCGACGGTTGAGGAAATGAGCCGTGATCGACTGCGGCGTAAACGGGAATACTTGCTCGGTGTAGAGGCTGAGATGCTGCAAGTGCTTTCGCAGCTTCGATCGAGTGGCTGGACGATTGGGATTGTTAGCAATGCTACTCCAGACGAGGTTGCCAGTTGGTCCGAATGCCCGCTCCGTGCTGTGGTGGATGACGCTGTTTTTTCGTGTCAAGTAGGCTATATGAAACCCGATCCAGAAATTTACAATTTGGCGTGTGATCGTCTGGGCATTGCGCCAACTAAAACTGTGTTCGTCGGAGATGGAGGATTTGACGAACTTCAGGGGGCAGCAGCAGTTGGTATGCGGCCTGTACAAGCCCGGTGGTATTATGCGCGGGAGATCGGATGGAATGCCGCAGCAGAATTAAGTTGTATCGACGAGATTGATGATTTGTTCCATAAACTTGAAAGTATGGTATCCTGAGCAACAAGAATCGAGGAGACGATATGTACGAACAATTAGAGATACACTACGAAGGGCAGACGGAGTTCATCGCCACAGATCAGCAGGTCAAGCCCTTGCGGCTATTCGTTACCTGTCCGGCAGGCTTGGAAGCCGGTGCCGACGTGCGGGTTTCGATCAGCTCTTTCCATTCCTATTCTCGCAAGTGGACGCTTGAAGATCCTTTTGTCGAAGGAGGCGAGGGCGTGGTGGTACTGGGGCATGGGTTGGCGCGCGACTGGACCGATATGACGCGGGGTGGCGACGGGCCGGCTGGTGGCGGGTTGGTGGGAAGGCCAGTCAACGAGCTCTACCTGTGTACCATCCAAGTTACCAAGTCGCTAAGCGCGGGAGCGCGGCTGGTCTTTCCCTTGGGCGTGGTGCCGTCGCCGCATGCGGATATAAGCGGTGCCCTGCAAGTGCGGGTACGGAGACCTGAAGCTGAGGTTTTTGAGAAGGTGGGAGATCCCATTCCTCTGAGCAATGCTTCCGGTCCTCTGACGCGGCTGGAAGGGAGGATTTCCGCTGCGGCGGATGCGGAGGGAAAGCGCAGGGCCGTAGTCTATGCGACGGACGATCATCTCAATCCAATACCTAGCTACCGGGGAACGGTGACTTTGCAGGCCGACGGCGCGCTCGCCGGGCTGCCCGATGAGGTAGAAGTTGGTGCTGACGGGAGGAGCGTGGTCGAAGGCGTTGAGGTGCAGGCCGACGGTCCGGTCCGCATCACCGTGCGCGATGTCGAGCGCGGTTTAGAAGCTCAGAGCGGTCCAACGCAGGCGGCCGGCGAACGCGGCCACTACTTCGGCGGCATCCACTTCCACACGCGGCTTTCGGTAGATGGCGACCGGGAGCCGCGCGCGGCCTACGCCTATGCCCGCGACTTTCTCAACCTCGACGTGATCGCTATGACCGACCACGCGCCGATTGGCCCCGGATGGGCCGAGTGCTTGGCGGTCAATGAGGAGTTTTACGAGCCGGGTCGCTTTGTGACGATCCCCGCGTGGGAAAGCTCCAATGCGTACGGGCACGCCAACCTCTATCTGCGCACGCCGGAGGTCGATGGCGGCACTTGGCACTGGAAACCGGAGCTTTGTCCCTCGGAAGTGGCTTGGGACGAGGACGTGGTCATGGTGCCGCACCATCCCAACTGCGGACAGCCCATCGAGTACGGCAAGCACCGCGAGATCATGGGCAAGACGTTTTACTGGTCGCAATATCACTGGGAGTTTCCCAACAAGCGAGCCAGGTTGGTAGAAATCGTCCAAGGGCGGGGCAATTTTGAAGCTGACGCGCTCGACGACTATTGGGGTATTCGCATGGGGAAATTGGGTGCTTCGGTGCAGGACGCTTTTGCCCAAGGCTGGCGCTTGGGATTTGTGGCCGGGACTGACAACCATCAGGGACACCCGACGCAAAATCCGGGCGGCTACGTGGGCATGACCTGTTTCCGGGCGACGGAATTGACCCGCGAGGCCGTGTGGCAGGCGATGGACGAGCGCTGGACCTACGCGACTTCGGGCGTGCCGATTGTCTGCGACTATGGGGTCAATGGCATACGCTCGGGAGCGGAGGGCGCACTGGCGGAAGGCGAGCAGGTGCATTTTTCCGCCAGCCTGCACGGGACTGCGCCGATTGAGCGGGTGGAGATCATTGCCAACGGACAGTGCGTCTGGGAGGACGCGCCCAACGCTTGGGACGTGGAAATTGACGGGACCGAGTTGCCTGCACTAGAGGGCGCGTGGGCCTATTACTATCTGCGGCTGCGGCAGCAGGACGGACACCGGGCGTGGCTGAGTCCAGTGTGGTTGGACCGGGGATGAACGGA
>JAPPEF010000245.1 GCA_028875335.1 Gemmatimonadota bacterium | reverse complement strand
CGATTACCCAACAGTCCACTGCCCTGCATCCCTATTTAGACAACCTCCAGCGCTATGCGCTAGTCGTGGGCTTGGCCGGTTTGGCCGCCACTACGGTCGGCTACTTTACGGCCGAGGAGCAGTTCTTCCGCTCTTATTTGCTGGCCTTTACCTTCTGGATCGGCCTGCCCTTGGGCAGCCTAGGCATCCTCATGATCCACCACGTCGGCGGTGGCACTTGGGGATTTTCGATCCGGCGTCTGCTCGAAGCCGGAACTCGCACCTTGCCGTTGATGTTTCTGCTGTCGCTGCCGATCCTCTTCTTCGGCCTGCACGACCTCTACGAGTGGACGCACCAGAATGTCGTACAAAAAGACAACATCCTCCAGCAAAAGGCCCCTTTTCTCAACGAGCCGTTCTTTATCGCGCGCACCGTGCTCTACTTTGCCATTTGGGGACTGTTCGCCTTCCTGCTCAACCGATGGTCGCTGCAGCAGGATCAGACGACAGAGACGCATCCGACCCATCGCATGCAGATCCTGAGCGGTCCGGGCATCGTCATTTTTTTTCTCACCGCGACGCTGGCTTCTATTGATTGGCTAATGTCGCTTGAACCGCATTGGTTTTCGACGATCTTCGGCATCATCTACATCATAGGCATGGGGCTGATGGCTTGGGGATTTACCTTTCTCGTCGCCGTCCCCCTCTCGCGGAAGGAACCACTACAGGGCGTTATTACCGAGCAGCACCTGCGCGACTTGGGCACCTTTATGCTAGCGTGCGTCATGCTCTGGGCATACACCTCGTTTTCCCAGTTGATCATCATCTGGTCGGCTAATTTGCCCGAGGAAATCACCTGGTACATGACCCGTTTGGAGGGTGGCTGGCAATACGTCGGCTACGGGCTGCTGGCGTTTCATTTTGCCGTCCCCTTTCTCTTTCTCATATCCAGCACCATGAAGTCCAAAACCAAGCTGCTCGGCACCATTGCCGCCGGCTTGATCTTCATGCGCTTGGTCGATTTGTACTGGATCACGGCACCGACCTTCACCAAAGTCCACGCCGAAAAGGGACCGAGCTTCCACAGCACCGGGATCACCCTACACTGGCTCGACTTGGCCATTCCAATAGGCATCGGCGGCATCGTCCTTGCGCTTTTCTTCGCGCAGCTAAAAAAGCGCGCCCTAATTGCGCAAAACGACCCCCGCTTTGCAGACCTTTACAGCGGCGAAAGCAATCATGGCTGAACAAGCACACGACCAAAACAACTCCGGCTACGAGACGACCGATGCGCGAGTAACGCCGCTGGCACAGACCGGCGTCTTCCTTACCGCATTAGTCATTGCTTCCTTTATCAGCATGATTGTTTTATTCAGGGGTCTTGCCTATTACCAAGAGCTCTTTGACGATCCAGTTCCGCCGCTCGTCGAGAATCGCATTGCCAGCGACGCGCCGAGGCTACAAGTAGATCCGCCAAAGCAAAAGTTCGAGTTGGCCCAAAGCGAAGCCGCGATCCTCAACTCCTATGGCTGGATCGACGAACAAGTGCAGGTAGTACACATTCCCATCGAGCGAGCAATTGATCTGGTGAGCGAGGGCAAAATGCCGCTCATCGCTCCGCCAGCGACACCATGAGCAGACCTACAACGACATTCGCTCGCAGCGCGATCTTTTCGTCATTGACTCTGCCGCTTTTGCTAGCCGGCCAGACCGGAGCGCAGAGCTATACCCAGCAGCTACAAAAGAGCATCGGCATCGACCAGAAATTGGGCGACCAGATCCCTTCGGATCTCGAATTCACCGACTCCAATGGCAAGCGCACCGCGCTGCTCCAATACTTCGGTAAGAAGCCCATCGTACTCACCTTGGTGTACTACGAGTGCCCCATGCTCTGCACCCAGGTGCTGAATAGCCTCTTGCGGGCAATGAATGTGCTGAGCTTTGGCATTGGCACGGATTTCGACGTCTTGACCATCAGCGTCGATCCCGGGGAAACTCCGGAGTTGGCCGCGGCCAAAAAAGCCGAGTACCGCAAAAACTACCGCGGCCGCGATAGTTCTACGGGCTGGCATTTTCTCACCGGCGAGGAAGACCAGATTAAGCAACTAGCCGCAGCGGTCGGCTTTCGCTACGAATACGACGAAGACACTGATCAGTACATCCACGCTAGCGGCTTGATGGTACTGACGCCGGAAGGCAAACTAGCGCGCTATTTATACGGTATCGACTACCCGCCGCGCGACTTGCGCTGGGGCCTCGTCGAAGCAGCCGACGGTGCCATCGGCAATCCAGTTGATCAGCTCCTGCTGCTTTGCTATAGCTATGACCCAATGACCGGCAAATACGGTCTCTACATCCGCAATTCCCTGCGCATCGGGGGGCTGATTACCGTGCTCGCTCTCGTTGTCTTTATCGTCGCTATGATCAAGCGAGAGCGCCGCAACAACCTGCACCAGCCTCAGCTCAACTAGTTCGGAGCCTTGAACCGCATGTCCGACTTTCCACTTTTTCCCGCCCAAGCCTCCACCATCGCCTGGCAAGTAGATGCCCTGTACGCATTCTTGCTCGTCTTGACTGTGATCTTCTGCCTGCTCGTCTTCGGCATGGTTATCATCTTCGCCATCAAGTACCGCCGCCGCTCTGAAGACGAACAGCCCGAGCAGACTCACGGCAATCTCGTCCTCGAATTATCTTGGACCATCATCCCACTCTTTTTGGCGCTTTTTGTCTTTTTGCTCGGGGCCGATGTCTTCTTCCGGCTCCAGCGGTCGCCGTCCGACCCCTTGGAAATCTACGCGGTCGGCAAGCAGTGGATGTGGAAAATCCAGCACGAATCGGGCAAACGAGAAATTAATACCCTGCACGTGCCCAAGGGTCAGCCCGTCCGCCTGACCATGACTTCCGAGGACGTAATCCACGACTTTTTCATCCCGGCCTTCCGCGTCAAAAACGACGTGTTACCTGGGCGCTACACGACCCTGTGGTTCGAAGCCACGCAGACGGGCGAGTTCCACTTGTTTTGCGCTGAGTATTGCGGCACCCAACACTCGGGTATGATCGGCAAGGTAATCGTCTTAGAGCCAGCGGATTACCACGACTGGCTGATGGGAGCGTCCAGCGGCGAATCCATGGTCGAGGCGGGCGAACGCCAGTTCCAGCAACTCGGCTGCGAGACCTGCCACAAATCCACGGCCACGGGACGCGGCCCTTCTTTGGTCGGGATTTACGACAAGC
>JAPPEF010000343.1 GCA_028875335.1 Gemmatimonadota bacterium | reverse complement strand
CGCGCATCGGCCAGCCCGAAGATATCGCCGGTGCTGCCTTCGCCTTCACCCAGATTCCCTATATGACTGGTCAGTTGATCGCGGTGGACGGGGGATTCACGTTGGTCAATGGCTTTCCCAACCGCGAACTGTTTCTGCAGGAGGGCATGCGGCGACGACAGGAGAGCAAACGAGGAGATTGATCTGGCTCAAGCAGGACCAGCACTGGCAGGTTGCCCATTTGCACGTATCCGCGTGTCTGACCTGAGAAGGCTGAACCAAGAAGTGAACGGAGATCAACATGAGCGCAGGGCGGTCGTTTCATCTAGGGTATTCCACGATCACTTGGGGGGCCACGCCGGAGCTGGACAAGGTGTTTGGAACCATCGCCGACCAAAAGGAGAGCCTACATGCGCCTGCTATTAATTTGGGCTGTCGCGCTCGTCGTCGCCGGGTGCGGCGGGTCCGGCGAATCGGGCGACGAGCCCACGGAGAAGAAAATCGTCTGGTACGCCCTGATGGTCCACCCCTATGTCGAAGAGGTGCAAAAAGGGGTGATCGGCTATGAGCGCGACACCGGGATCAAGATCAAGCGCCAGATCGGCCAAAACTGGACCCAGGACAACGAAAACGCCAATGTCGAGCCGCTAGCGGCTCAGGGCTACAAGGGCTTCTCGCTTTACCCAGCCGACGCCAGCGCCGCCAACGGACTCTACGAGGAATTGGTGCAAAACGGGGCCTATGTCGTCAGCTATGGAGCGCCGACGACGCTGCCGACGCCCGCGTCGTTTTGCGTGGCGACCGATGTCAAGCAAGCGGCGATGGAGGCCACCGAGGCGCTAATAGGCTTTATGGACGGCAAGGGCAACATCCTCAACGTGCTCGAACTGGTCGAAGACCCCAACACCATCCTGCGCAAAGAAGGCGTCGAGGCAGCGGTGGCCAAATACCCAGAGGTCCAGATCGTCCAGGAAATCGCCGGCATGGAGTCGATTGAGACCAGCACGGCCAAGATCCAGGACGCGCTCTCGGCGCGGATTGAGGAGATCGACGGCGTGATTTGCACGGGGTACACGCCGACCGTGGCCGCGGCGACCATTCTGTCGGAGTGGAACCAAACCCCGGATAACAAGCGCATCCACTTCGTCGGCATCGACACGGACTCGGTGGTGCTCGACGCGATCCGCCAGGGGGCCATCGACGCGACCATCTCGCAAAACCCCTACGGCCACGGCTACATCACGTGCGCTCTCCTGAGCTATCTGCTCGACGGCTGGCAGGCCAATCCCGACCGCTACTTCATCAACTCGGGCACGGTGCTGGTGACTAAGGACAACGTCGATACCTTCGAGGACGAGGTCAGGGCTATCACTGCGCGGATTATGGGCGAGTTGGAGACCAAATACCTCAGCCCACCCCGCTGATTCGTGCTCGAACTGCAATCCATCAGCAAGCGCTTCCCCGGCGTCCGGGCACTGGACGATGTGTCGCTCTCGTTCCAGCCGGGCCAGATCCACGCCCTAGTCGGCGAAAACGGCGCTGGTAAGAGCACTCTGCTCAAAATCGTCACCGGAATATATCAGCCCGACGCTGGGCGGATGCTCTTCGACTGCGCGCCGCTGCGCGTGCGCAACTGCCGCGACTGCCTCGACCGAGGCATTGGCCTCGTCCACCAGGAGATTCAGGTAGTAGCCGAGGCCAGCGTCGCCGAGAACATCATGCTCGACAAGTTAGACGCCTTCAGCCGATGGGGTCGCCTCGACTGGCCTCGGCTTGACGATCGGGCGCGGGCTGCGATGGCGCGGGTTGGGCTGGACATTGACCCGCAAATGCCCATTGGCGATTTGAGTGCGGCGCACAAGCAACTCGTGCAGATTGCCCGGGTGCTGTCGGCCGAGGCGCGGGTGTTGCTGTTAGACGAGCCGACGTCGTCGCTTACCGAGCACGAAGCAGCACGGCTGTTTGGCATTTTGCGCCAGTTGCAAGAGGCGGGCGTGGCCATCGTCTTTGTCTCGCACAAGTTCGACGAGGTCTATCAAATCGGCGACCAAGTCAGCGTGTTGCGGGATGGGCGACACGTGGGTACGAGAGAGTTGGCCGGGTTGCCGCGCGCCGAGCTGATCGAGATGATGATCGGTCGGCGGGCAGAGACGGCTTCGTTTGGTATGCCAGCGGTGGACCGGGCGCGGGAGGTGCTCAAGGTTGAAGGACTGTACGCGCCGGGCCGGGCGCACGAAGTGAGCTTTTCGCTCTACGCTGGCGAGATTTTGGGTTTGTACGGCTTGGTGGGAGCCGGGCGCACCGAGTTGGCGCGGTTGCTAGTTGGGGCCGAGCAGGCCGAGCGCGGTGCCGTCTATATCCACGGGGCCAAAGCGCGGATCGGCTCGGTGGCCGACAGCCTGTACAAGTACAGCATGGGCTACGTAACCGAAAACCGCAAAGAAGAGGGCTTGCTGCTGGAATCAGCCGTGCGGACCAATCTCGGCATTGCGATATGGGAGCGGATCGTCGGCAAGTTCACTCGCCGGATCGACGACCGAGCGGAGACCCAAGCCGCTCAGGCGCTGGTCGCGGCGCTGGATATTCGCACGACGGGTTTGGAGCAGGAGGTAAACCACCTCAGCGGCGGCAATCAGCAGAAGGTCAGCTTGGGCAAGTGGCTGGCGGCCGGTTGCGACATCCTGATCGTCGATGAGCCGACCGTCGGGGTGGATATCCAAGCCAAGGCGCAGATCCATCGCTTGCTGTGGGACTTGGCGGCGAAAGAGGGCAAGGCGATCATTTTGATCTCGTCGGACATGCCGGAGATCATCAGCTTGGCGGGGCGGATTCTCGTCTTTAAGGACAAGCAGATCGTCCATGAAATCGCCGAGATCCACGAACAGGGCCTGAGCTACGACGCGATAAGCCGCCGCATTGGTCTGCATCTGAATTGACCATGGAACGCCTACGCAGACTCATGCGGCACAACGACGCGGGGATCGCCTTGTCGGCGGGGTTGCCACTGACGAACGCATACAAAAACTGAGAATGAGATAATCAGGGAGAGATTGAAGGGATTGGATGTCGTCAGGAAAGCTCTCGGGTTAAGGGAACATCTCCAAAAACTAGATAGGCTGCCTTGACGGGCAGAAGCTTTTTCTTTTTTTACTCCGACCGAAAATCAGAGACACATAGAATTGAGGATATGATATGCCCGACGAAAAGACACAGAGAACGGAAAGCCTCCAGGATTCTCGGTGGACTAGTTTGATTGAAGAATTGCGCCAGTGGCCTTCTGATGCTCCAGAATGGGAAGCAGTCCAAGTTCAAGAGTTTATCAACCAAGTACAGAGCGTGGTCGGGCAGAAGTGCCAAGAACGGGAGGAGGTGGGGCGACTTCAACTCCAGCAGGCTCTTGATCAATTGCGGGAGAATTACGAGGAAGTTCTTGCGTTTTTCGATTTCAACAGCTCGGACTTATCCGACTGGCAAGCAAACCGCTGTCCTATTGATCAGGTTCCCGAGCGGACAAAGACAGTGGAAAATCTGCTCGCACAGCTGCACCAACGCCACACTCTGACCCAGCAACATCCCCAAAGTTACCAAGAAGCTAGAAAGCACCGAATGGACTTGGATGCCGTGGAGTCTGAGATCAGCGCATTGGCGAAACAACTCGACCAAGATTTTTCCGTGACCGCCCCGGAGCCTCCACAGACTTTGGATGAGGATACCGAAGAGGATGACCAACCTTCCCCTGAACCGTCTAGTCCTAGACAACGCCCTTCTAGTGATACCCCTGATCCCGACCAAGAGCAAAAAGCCGAAGAAGCCGTCAGCCCATCCAAGAAGGCTCCTCCAGAGGAATCCAGCTCCCCTGAGGAAGAAGTCAAGCTTGATCCCTTACCTAAGTCAGAAGAGCACGAGTCAACACACATCCAAATTGCCCCACCTAAACCTCAGTCTTCTGATGAAAAGCCGCTGTCCTTGCACTCGGTCCGGGATGTCGTGCTCTTATTACAAGAAGAAGACTCTGATGAACACTGGGTATCGTTGGTATGGAGCCTCTTGGCCGAAAAGGATTGGGCCGGGGCTTACTGGCTAGCCCACTCTTTGAAAACAGCGGATCGAGACGTACCAGTCCCCCCCGAATTGCTTGCTGTGCTTCAGGGCTCACGCTGGTTGGAAAACGATACCGACAGCCTAGTCTCCGATATTCTGCAAATTGCTTCGGAGTGGGCTCCCCAAAATACTACTTCCGAGCGATTGTTAGGGTTGGCTGCGGCTCTGCGCCCTAGCTTGGTTGCCCCGCACACCGGTTTAGTCGGCTGGCTCCCTCAAAAAGGTGGAATCAATTCTGCGCTAGGTACTCTATCCGATGCCGTTCACACTTTTGCGTCAGCAGGCTATCCCTTGCGGCCCGAAGATATAAAGGGGGTAGAAGGCATGACAACTCGCGGGAGGGTCATTGAAGAGACCGTTGATGATGCCCGTCGACTCTTGGAGAATAATCGGGACCGCAGGCTAAAAATGTTGAGGGCGACAAACGTACTGCGCCGCTTGGTGGCCCAAGAGGGTGATTTAAGCCGCCTACTTACCCCGGTAATCGAAGGACAGACAGACCAAGTTGATCAAGTCCAGCAGCATATGAACGCTCTCATAGAGCGTAAACAAATTGTAGAACGTATCCATCAAATTGATCAAGAACTAACACCTGCCCGCCCGTCCAGACCGATCACAGGAGTTCCCCGGGATCAATTGGTACGCAGTGTCGAAGAGGCTGTCAGTCTAACCCGCCGTTGGTGTTCCCTAGTTGATCAGGAAAAGGACACCCAAGATAGGGGGGACTGGTGGGACCATCATGTGAAGGATCTCCACGACCGAGTACAAAAGGTTCTCCCTGGAGTCAATGCCGAACTCAACCGAATGCAGATGAAGGGCCAACCCCAAGAAGAAGTAGCTATGGGCCGTGTTCTACAGCGGGCCATAGGCCAAGTAACAGGTATGCTAGGCCTAGAAGAGCAGTCCGATATTGAAAATCTTGAAGAGTGGATGAAGCGCGAAAGTGGCTCATTGGAGAAGGCGTTAGCCCGTCGCCTATTGTGGATGCCCGAAATTCCTCTCGACGAAGATGGCCGGCCTGAAAGAGATTATAAGGCTAATATTGCCGGGTCTTTGCGCCAATCTCTAGTGGAAGAACGTTCTCTCCGCGATGCTTGTACCCTGCGAATTGAAAGCCAAGATTTTCGCTTCACCAAGGTATTATTGGATGCGCTGGTGGACGATGAAGATCGCAAGACAATCGAAGACTTAAACGATGATAATCTCAAAGGTGCCCGGGCGGAGCTAGCGGAACGAGCCAATGAAGTGAAGGGAGCTATCGAACAGAGGGTGGTAGATGGATTGATCATCGAAGAAGAACGCGCCGATCTCATTACTGAATTGGAATCTGCGGCTATTGAAGAACCCTTGTACTTCAGACCTCTGTTCCAGTGCTTAAAGTGCATTGAGCAAAAATTGAACCAAAAGCTTGAAGACCGACTGCAAGAGCTGGCGAGTCAATGGACGGATATGCGGCAAGACCTATCGCAATCGTCTCAAGCGGACCAACTTGACGCCGTGGATGCCTTTATTCACAGAGCTTTTGATCAGCGCGATACTAGGGTAGTAGAAGAAGGCTTGGTCCACTTGCGGGAATTTGTCCAAGGTGAGAGCGAATGGAGGAGCGAGTGGTTTACCCCACCCGATAGGAACGACATCTTCAAGGAGTTCAAAGAGGCTCGTTCTGGTATTGAATCGGGGATTAAAAATTTAGGGAATGTCGATCAACTGGCCGATGTAATCTCTCAAGGCCAAACTTGGGAAGGTATACAGTTTGGTGCATTACCATTGAAGCGCCGGGAGGAGGCTGCCAAGGCACTTGGTTCTTGGCATCAACTCAAACGTCGTCGTGGTCAGCAGGCCGAAAACCGTAGGCACATCCAAGTCCTTTTGGATTACTTGGGCTTCCATCTGTCGGAGAGAAAATCAGCCGTGAGTGTAAAAAATCACGGTCAGGATTGGCTCCATTGCCAGGTGGATGCCTCGGCCAGTGACTTGGCTCGGCCCATTCCACAATTGGGCTCGCAAGCCAACGGTTGCTACAATGTTATATGTCTGTGGGAACGCCCTGGGGCCGACTCCATCGGAGCGTTTTTGCGTGAATTGGGATTAGATACTAAGACGGTCATTGTTTTTTTTCTTGGGCGATTGACCAACCGGCGGCGGCGAGATATAGCCGCCCGGGCCAGAAAACGAGAATTAGCTCTAGTAGTACTAGACGAGATCTTGCTAGTATTTCTGGCTAGGTCTGATGACACCCGCCTTCCAGATTTCCTACGTTGTAGCCTACCTTACGCCGCTCTTAATCCCTATACGCCGTTCCAGGCGGGAAATGTACCGCCCGAAATGTACTACGGTCGGGACAGGATGGTCCGTCAGCTACAGAACGAGGGTAGCTGCATCGTATTCGGTGGGCGACAGTTGGGCAAATCTGCACTATTGCGCCAAGTGGAACGCGAATTTCACCAGCCCGAGCGCGAGCAATTCGCTTGGGTTGAGGACATCAAGTTGGTGGGGGATCCTCTTACAGGCGAACAGCCCGCGCAGCTATGGATCAGGTTGCGCGATGGCTTTAAGAAGCACCAGCTAATAAAATCGAGTATAAATGCGGAAAAACCTGACAATATCATCAAACACATACAGAACGCGATGGCGATATCGCCTCAACGTCGTGTTCTGGTTTTGTTCGACGAAGCTGATCGCTTTCTGGACGCCGATGCTCAAGGAAGTTTCCAAGTGGTCAATGGTTTGCGAACCTTGATGCAGGATACCAGATCGCGTTTCAGGGTGGTTTTTACTGGTCTGCACGATGTGCAGCGGTTTAATAATATCGCCAATCAGCCTTTGGCCCATTTCGGTCAGAGCTTGTTGGTGGGACCCCTTGAAGCTGGACCGGCCCGGCAATTGGTGCAGGAGCCTATAGAGACTTTGGGCTATCGGTTCGCCGATGAGACCACGGTACTCAAAGTCCTGTCCTACACTAATTACCATCCGGGTTTGATACAGTACTTCTGCCATGAACTCGTGCGTCGGCTTCAAGGCAAGATGCCTTCGTCGGGGCCACCCTATGAAGTGAGCGCAGACGATGTGGAGGTGGTATATCGCTCCCTGTCAACTCGACAGGTCATTCGGGAACGGCTCGACTGGACCTTGGCACTAGATCCCCGGTACCAGTGCATCGCTTGGGCCATGATCTATGAGCAGAAAGAGACGCGTGATAGCTATGTCCGTTCATTCAGTGTGAATGAAATTATCCAACTGGCACAAGAGTGGTGGTCTGAAGGCTTTAAAGAAGTCGATATCGAAGGTTTGAGGGGTTTGCTGGGAGAAATGGTTGGTCTAGGCATTTTGGTGCGTAATCTAGAAAACCGGTACTTGCTTCGCAGCCCTAATCTGGTCCGCCTCATGGGTACCGAGGAGGATATAGAGAGCCGTTTGCTAGAGCTGTCTGAAAGATCTCATAAATCTCCGACTACTCAATCTCGATCCGACAGTCAACATTTGTTACTAGATGCCGAGAACCGTCAGTACAGTCCATTAACACTGGTTCAGGAAGGCCGTTTACAACAAGCGCGGTCGTCCGGTGTGAGTCTAATCTTTGGCTCCCAAGCATTGGGTCTGGATCAGATAGACCAAGCCTTAAAACGGGGAGGAGGTAATGAGATTCCTGCCCGAGAATTGACCCAAACCAATCGAACCTGTGCGTGGTTGGATTCGCACGCTCGGAAGCAACAAGGGATCGAGCAGGTGTTGGTCTATGGTCGGCTCAAAGGCACAGGAGGCGACATGGCCCAATGCGTCTGGAAAGTATTGGAGATGTGCAAAGACTTTAACCAAAGGCGAAGACGGCCTTTGCAGGTAGTTTTTATCCTCAACCCGGAGGCTACTTGGTCTTGGTTGAAGTTGCCTGAGGCCCAGCGCATTGATCGGGAGAACCGGGCTGACCCCATTTACCTGCTTCGCTGGGACGAAGTGGGAATTCAGCAACGGTTAAGTCAAGCGGATAAAATGGATCAGTCCCCAGTCTGCCAGAAGGTGCTGGAAACTACCGGAGGGTGGCCTTTCTTGCTGGATGATCTTTTGCACCGGTGTAGCGACGATGACGATCCCCGGCCTTATGCAGAAATTCTAATCGAGGAGACCAGTTTAAAATCGGAGTTAGGCTCTAAGCTGTTACAGCAAGCCGGACTAGATTCTCAGGCGACGCCTTTTCGGATATTACAGACGTTAAGGGAGTGTGACAAAGTCTCAGATGCAGATATAGAGACTTTAGGGGATTTGGTTGAAGGGGATCCGCCTCTCACTCCAGAGGACTGCAAAGTGGCTGTGGAGTTTTTGGACCGGCTGGGGTGCCTTGAAAAAAGGAATGGAGAGTACAGCGTTGAGCCTGTCTTAGGTCGAGTAGTTGGCCTTCTATGAGTCTGGGATTGGCTACCTCCCTCATGCAGATGCCTACTGCCCGACATTTGCTGAGCGAGATACTGGGAGATTTGCGGCACGGCCACAGCGTGTTGGGCTTGTTACCCGAAGGAGTTGATCCAAATCTGCTGGGGTCGGCTTTGTGGGATGATCTAGGATACTCGGATTTGCGCATTGACGAGGTCTTCATACCCCAACTAGACGCCCAAACTCCAGCGGCGGCTTTAGCCCAAGCTCTGGGATTGGTTTGGGGAGCTTCTACCACACCTCGCACAGTGGATAATCTCTTAAAACAAACAGACTTGCCCGAAATTATTTTTCTCGATGGTTTTGATGAGTTGGCTGAAGAAGACCGAGACCAGTGGATGAGATTTGTGGTACGGTGGGCTCAGGTATGCCAAGGTAGACAATCCACCGGTGAAGATGGCTCCAAGACCTCCCCGGCACTGTGTCTGCTGACCCAAGCATCGAAGGTTCCCCACCCACCATCGACAAATGTGTACCTGTCTATCCAGGTCTGGCGGGGTATCCCCACGACCTTGGAAATGCGGCTGTTATGTCGGTTGGCTTCCGGGCAGGACACTGCTCCCTTGAGCCGATGGAAAGAGCATACGATTCCGGCCATTGCGGGTTCTGATTTGAGCTTGGGCGATTATCTGTGGGCTCAGGAGTATCGTACTGGAGCCCAATTAGCGCACATACTGCGTGCTTTTGCTCGGGAACGAGGCTGGGATCGGGGCGAGTTGAAGGTTGGGCCGGTTCATAGCCTCCCCCATGACACGACAGCTTGGCTGGAGAGCTGGCCGTTGTCACCTGATTTGTACCAGGCTTGGGCCCGGGGGATGGTGCATTGGACTCCGGAATACGGTCTGGAATGCCACAGCGCGGTCTTGGCTCTGCTGAATCGACAAGAAGCCTTAGATCATCGCTTGTGGCGAGGTCAGGCTGGGTTTCTCCTGCCCCAAATTGACGAAACACGATTAGCTTTGTGTGACCACCTGAACAGATCCTATGGACAGGATTGGCCTCATAAGTGGCAAAAACCGGAGGAAGATAGAGACCTTAAGGATGTAATCAATACACCTTTTGCCTGTCAGTGGGGGCATCTGAAATATTTACTGAAGCACCGGGAGTTGAGCGCAGAGCGAAGATGGCAAAGCCTAGTGAATTGTTCATGGTGGATCCGTACTGAACTAGCTCATTACCGGCCTATAGCCCTAAGAGACTACGAAAAGTTCTGCAGCGAACTAGAATTGTTATCACGGGATACCTGATGACAACTTTATGATTAGGCAGTCTTGTTTGGCCTACTTTCCTTCGATAATTATTGACTTTCAGCTAAATAGCTTTACCCTGTTTTTCCATGTCTTGGATTCCTATTCACCCTACGCGTACCCAGCAGGAGGTTCACCATGCGGGGCTACGTGTTAAGCAACTCTCCTGACTCAATAAGACTAGATTTTTCTTTTATTTTACAAGAGGCTTGAGCTACGACGCGATAAGCCGCCGCATTGGACTTCATCTGAATTGACTTATGGAACGCCTGCGCAGACTTATGCGGCACAACGACGCGGGGATCGCCTTGTCGGCGGGATTGCTGTTTGTGGGGTGTGCACTCAGTTCGGAGAGCTTTCTGTCGGCGTACAACCTCTTCAATATCTCCCGGATCGTTGCGTTCTCCGTGTTGGTGGCGCTGGCTCAGGCGCTGGTGCTGGTCGCTGGGGGGATGAATCTGTCCGTGGGAGCTATCGGCGGCTTGGCGACCATTACCACTGGGTACTGCATTCAGGTGTTGGGTTTGCCAGGGTGGTTAGCGGCGTTGGTGGCGCTGGGGATTGGCGGTGTGGCCGGGTGGGTCAACGGAGTCATCATCACGCGGTTGCAGATCAATTCCTTTATCGCCACGCTGGCCACGCTTTTTGTCTTTACGGGGCTAGTGCATGGGTTTTCCGAAGGTTACGCCTACACGGATATTCCTCGGGAGTTCACGTTTTTGGGGCGGCAGAAGTTTTTGGGGCTGTCGAATTTGTTCTGGACGATGGGGCTGGTGTTGCTGGCGACGCACTACGCATTCCGGCACACGGTCTTCGGGCGGCGGCTGTTGGCGACTGGGGGGAATCAGGAGGCGGCTCGGCTGGCGGGGATCAATACCGACCGGATGATTTTGCTGTCGCACGTGCTGTCGGGTGGAGTGGGGGCGCTGGCCGCGGTGTTGTGGGTCTCGCGGATGGGCTCGGCACAACCGGCGACGGGTAAGGACTGGCTGATCACCAGCTTTGCGGTGGCTATTGTCGGCGGGACTGGGTTAGCGGGAGGGCGCATCTCGGCGCTGGGCCTGCTGCTGGGAGCGGTTATTATCGTCCTCATCAAAAACGGCTTGGTGATGCTGGAGGCCAACGTCTATTACGAGCAGGCGTTTTTGGGGTCGATTATTCTGTTGGCCGTGGTGGTGAGCCGGGTGCGGGATTTGTATGGGGGCGGAGCGGAGACTAGTAAGACATAGTAGGAGGATATACAGATGAGTACTGATACGGTCGTACGCGCTCGGATTGATAGCGAGACCAAAGAACGAGCTGCAGAAGTGCTGCAAGCGATGGGCTTGTCGGTGTCGGATGCCATTCGTCTGCTGTTGCTGCGAGTGGCGGATGAGAAGCGGCTGCCTTTTGCCGTTCAAATGCCGAATGCTACTACTGTCAAGGCGATGGAGGAACTGGATGAGGGCAAGGGCAAGCGCTTCGGCAACGCCGAGGAAGTGTTTCAAGACCTCGGAATCTGACGTGCTTATCCCGGTTCGCTCACGCAGTTCAAGCACGACGTGACAAGAGCTAAGAAGCGAGGCAAAGACTGACATGTACCAACAGTTAGACCGCATCACGCTCAAATCCGGTGAAGTTGTACAAGCTGGCGTCGTGCAAGGCCCTGATCTCGACTGGGCCGAGCGCGTCGAGATCCTTTTGAGCCACAAAGGCCCATCTTGGCGCTGGGGCAACGAACAGGTGTTGCGCACTCAGACCGGCCTTGATGTCTTCTTTTATCTGCTGCACCGCGATGGCGATCCTTTTGCCAATATAATGACCATTGAATACCGCGGCGTGGGGCTGCTCGGTCACGTGTACACCCGCCCCGAAGACCGCCGCCAAGGTGCTGCCATGCAGCTAATGGCTTGCCTCATGGAGCACTTTAGGCAGCGCGGTGGCCAAGCCCTGTTTTTGGGCACGGGCTACGATACGCCGCCTTATCACATTTATCGGGTCAATGGCTTTACTGGGGTCGAGCCGGAAAGCGGTTATATGGACTATTACAGCACTTCGCAGGACGAGTTCGAGAGGGCGTATTTCGCGCCGGGTTCCACGACCATAGAGCCGGTCGGCTGGCTGCACTGGCCCGTTTCGATTCCTCTGTTTTTAGGTGCTTTTCCCGGCGTGGTGCGCGGCGCTGGCTTGGGTGTATGGGGTCGCCGCTCCACCGAAGGGCCTTTGCTGCCCTTGCTGCAGGATTGTTTGGAACGCGACGCAAGCGACCTTCCGCCTCGCGCGCTGGCTCTGGTGCAACAGGAAACCCGCGCCGTAGTGGGCTGGGCGATGTGGTCCAATCATCCGCTGTGGCCGGACACCTGTTTAGTGGACTTGTATTGCCATCCGGCCTTTTGGGAGGAGGGGGCCGCCTTGCTTCAGGCGCTAGAGATACCGGAGAGCCATACGTGCTTGGCCTATTGCGACGCTGGGTTGCAATCCAAAGCTGCCGCTCTGACTGCGGCTGGCTTCCGTTGCAGCTCCACCTTAAACCAGCGGGTCGCTGCTGATCGGGCGCAAACGGGTTGGGTGGATGTCGAGGTGTGGGAAAACAAGGGGAGTTTTCAAGCCGACGGATCGGTGGTGCGCTGATGATACTTTATTTGTCAGGTCGGGATACGGATGATTTGCTGATGGTGTTGGAAGGGGTGGCGGGCGTGGTGTTCAAACGAAGCGACGAGCGGAAGAAGCGAAAGTATTTTGAAAAGGGGGCGCGCAAGGATTCGATGGGCGAGGTTTCGGCGAAGGTTTTTCTCGGCAGCGGCGTCGGGGCGAAGGCGCGAGCGGCGGTGCGGGAGATCGTGGTTGAGGGTGTGCGGTCGAAGCAGGTTGAGGTTGTAATAAAAGGCGAGGGGAATGCGGAGATCGCGTTGGCCGGGCCGAATCCTGACGAGGGGCAATTACAGGCGTTGGCCGATCGGTTAATGTAGGTGGTTGTTGACAGGGTTACTCGGACACGCTTTTCTCCAGTGCTTGCATGATCCAGCTATTCAAGCTCAGACCGCTCTCTGCCGCCGAGCGCGCAACGCGCTGATGCAAGTCTGGCCCGAGCCGCACGTTGAGCTTGCCTGAGAAAGGCCTTCGCGGCTCAATGCCGTCTTCCTCACAGGACTTGAGATACTCGTCGATGGAGCGATGGAACTCGCGCCGAATCCCCTCGACGTCAGTTGCTTCAAAGGTGGCAATCGAATAAGCACCGCTGTTGACGACCCGTCCGTGAAGACATCCCACGGAATCGTCGAATTCGACCTCGGCGGCGTATCCTTTGTACTGCATCATGGCTTGACTCCTACGGCTTTGAGGAACACGGCGATGTCGCGCACCGTCGCTCTCCCAGTCTCTGGCTCTGGATGGGGTCGGTGAACTACCATCCGTTCTGCTCCCTTCTTCAGCAGAATGCGCGACCCCGAACGCTGAGACACCTCCACGCCTGCTGCCTTCAGCATGGCAACGATGTCAGGCCACCGGATGCTTGCTGGCGTCGGCGTCTTGAGCACATTCTCCAGCGTGCGCTGATGCTTCGCTCGCATGACGATTTAATGGTACTAAACGAAGTACCATGATGCAAGTTTGTCCCGAGCTACACGTTGAGCTTGCGACTCGATGTCATTTCCTCTTCATTGAATTTACAAACGCTCATCTTCAGCGGAGATGACAACATGAGTGACTTGAGTTTGCTGAGGGGGGGTTACGCCGATGTCGAGGCTTATGGCACCCTGATAGACAAGGTAATTGAACGGCTGGGGAGAGGGGGGACCGATCTGCCCGATCCAGACCAGAAGAAGCTCGGGCGGCTTCTCATTGATGCCAGTGATCAGGGCCTCGAATCGCAATCCCTTGAGGCGCTGACCTTGGACAGCTTGCTCCGGTCAAACACCGGCGAGCCTTTCACGGGTCTGGATCTGAAGCAACTTGGTGAGCACCTCCTCAGTGGCCAAGTTGATGTCAGCTATCATAAACAGCTAGAGACGCTTGCCCAAAGACTGGAACGGGAGCGGGCGGAAATTGCCCGTCAACTGTGGGGGCGTTAATGGTCGAATGAGCTGATTAATAAATTTACCTATGGTGCCGTAGTTGGACATATAGAAAAGGAGCATATTTAAAGAGTAAGCGTTCCGTTATTACACGATGAAAATATTCAGAAGGATATAAATAACAGGGTTTTGGAAGCAAATCGAAAAAGAACCGAAGCCTATAAATTGGAACAGGAGGCTTTAACTATTCTCAATGAAAAAGTCATCTATGCACAGTAAAATGGCGAAGTACATCCATCCCTCTACAATTCCGCTAGAAAAGTATGACAATCACGTTATTCGTGGATTAATACAGCTATTGCCATGTGGCATTGGTAGTGCTATAGACGTCGCACTAATGAAGACGTTGGAAAATATACAAAGAGAAAGAACAATGGCTTTCTTTGATGAATTAGCTAAAGGAGATGTTATTGTCGATGAAGAACTTCTTAAGTCTGAAGACTTTTTACACGCATACTTTGCAACAACTAAATATGCGCTAAATACCAGAAGACGAGAAAAGATAGAAATGTTTGCTCGTCTTTTGAAAAGTTCGCTTACAGAAGAAAATATCTCAAATATAGATGAGTATGAGGATTTCTTGAAAGTATTGGATGAACTTAGTTATCGTGAACTTTTGGCTTTAAAAATTTTAGATAAATATAGCTCAACTGCAAGATCAGAAGCACAGAAAGATCTCAAGTGGACCAACCAGTTTTGGAATAAATTTGAAAAAGATATAACGAACGAGTTGAAGATTCCAAAAGATCAGATAGCTAGCTTCATGGACAAAATAGCACGTACCGGATGCTATGAAATGTTTACGGGTGCGTACTTTGACTATACAGGTGGCAAAGGAAAGCTAACACCTATGTACCAGCGACTTAAGAAGTTTATTGAAGATAGTGAATAAGAGTACTAAAGCCGCCGCCGGCCCAACCAAGATAGCTTGGGCCGACGGCGACGTAATAGCAAGAGAAATATACGGTACCACGTAGCGCTACTCTTCCTCCGGTTCTTCCCCCTCCTCCGGATAGAGCACCACCCGCACATAACGATCCATGTTGAAATACTTCTGCGCCGACTGCTGCACTACATCCACCGTCAGCGAATCGACCAACGCTGGATACTGAATCAGCCGTAGCGGATCGACCCCGTTGAAGTCGAGCGTCTCCAGAGCCCCGACCCAGAAGCTGTTCTCCTTGAGGTCTGTCTCGCGCTGGCGTTTGCGCATTTCCTTGACCTTATCGACGTAGAGGTCGGTGGTGCCGACGGTTTTTAGGCTGTCGATCTGCTCAAAGATTACCTGTGTCAGTTCCTCGACGCGGTCGGGATCGCTGCCGAAGGAGATGGAGATGCGGTACTCTTCGTCCGGGTAGTGCGAGCCGCTACTGCCGACCCAAACCCCATAGGTGCCGCCCAAGTCCTCGCGCAACACCTCGCGCAGCTTGATTTCCAGCACGGAGGTCATGGCCCTCAGTTCGAGGTTGTTTTTCCAGCCATCGTATTCAAAGGGGCCGGTGAAAATCATCTGCGATCGGCTCTTGGGTTCAATGCCGCGATAGACCGCTTTGTCGATCACGCCCTCTGGGGCCTCGATGCCGACATCGCGCCAAGTCTCCTCCCGTCCCGTGGTCGGCAAGCCGCCCAGATAAGTGCGCACCAGCGGCTCTATGCCTTCGAGAGTGAAGTTGCCGACAAAGAAAAACGAGAAGTCGCTGGCGTCGGCAAAGCGATCCTGATACACAGCCATGGACGTGGCCAAGTCCATCTCGTCGAGCAACTCCAGCGACCAGGGGCGCGCTCGGTGGTGGTACTGCGCCATGGTGACCGCAAGGGTGTCGCTGAAAGCCGTCTCCGGGCGCGCGCTGCGATTTTGGATGGAGCCTCGCATGAGCGTCTGGTAGGCTTGGAAGGCCGTGCTGTCCTGCCGAGGCGCGGTGAAGAAGGCATAGATCAGCTCGAACATGGTTTGGATATCTTCGGGCGAGGCCGAGCCGGAAACACCCTCCCGCAAGCTGCTAATCCACGGCGATACCCGCACTACTTTGCCGGCCAGTTTCTTCTCCAGTTCGATCTTGTTAAACGGCCCCACGCCGCCCTCGCTCACCACTGAGGTCGCAGTCGAGGCCGCCACGTAGTCGGCGTCGGGGACCAGCGAGTGCCCGCCGGGGCTATAGGCTCGGAAGAGGATCTCATCGTTTTTGAAGTCCGTCGGCTTCAGGCACACCCGGATGCCGTTGGAGAGCGTCCACCAAGTCACGCCGATCTCGGGGATTTCGCTGCGTTCGACGATTTCGGCCGGGGCTGGTATTTGCGCCACGAGCGGCTCGTCGGATACCTCGTCGGCGTATGGCGCGATCTCCTGCTGCGCGGCCTTGGCGAAGATCGCCAGCAGATCCTGCTCGTTGGGCACGGCAATACTTTCTTGCTCAGGGGCTTCCACGGTAATTACCCGGTTTTTTTCGCTCGTCCACTCGCTGGCCAGCGCATTGATTTCCTCTAGTGCAATGCCAGGGACCAGTTCTTGGTAGAGTTCGTACTCCTTGGCAATGCCGGGGATGGCTTCGTCGGTCAGCAGGTGGCGCACGTATTCGGAGGCAAAACCGCTCGACTGCTGCTTGTCGCGCTCGCGGTAGGACTGCTCCATGCCGCGCAGCATTTCTTTTTTCTCGCGCGCTAGCTCAGAGGCGGTAAAGCCGTATTCCCGCACTCTCGCTGCTTCAACCAGCAGGGCCTCAAGCCCGGCGTCGAAACCGTTGTTTTGCACCCCAGCGCCGAGGATGAAAAATTCCTTGGAGCGCAACCAACGCCCTTGGCCCGAATAAGCACCTAAAAAGGGCGGCTCGGGTAGCTTGGTCAGTTCGTGTAGGCGCTGGTTGAGCATCCGGTGATATAGGGCCTCAATTAGCGAACGGCGATAGGTGCTCACCGTCCCTTGGGGCCGCACATCCCTCTTGTAGTAGATGCTGACGCTGTTGTAAGTGGCTTCTGGGTCGGTGGTAATGGCGAAGAGCGTCTCCTCGTGGTCGGGTACGGGGAACACCGTGCGTTCGGGGGGACTTTCGGCCGTGGGGATGCGCGCAAAATACTCCTGTACTAGCGCCTCTACCTCCGCTGGCTCAATGTCGCCGACGGCCACAAAACCCATCAGATCGGGCCGATACCAAGTGCGGTAAAAGCGGCGTAGATCCTCGTGCTGAAAGGTATCGAGCACGGCCTTCTGGCCAATGGGCAAGCGCACGGCGTAGCGCGAATCCTTCAGGAGAATGGGTATTTGCTCGTCGAACATGCGCTGCTGAGCACCGCGCCGCAGTCGCCACTCTTCGACGACTACGCCCCGTTCCTTTTCGATTTCCTCGGCCTCAAAGCTGATCTGGTGCGCCCAGTCCTCCAAAATTTGGAAGGCCGTTTCCACCACTTCGGTGCTGTCGGTGGGTACGGTCAGCATGTACACGGTCTCGTCGAAGCTGGTGTAGGCATTGAGGTCTGGTCCGAAGCGCATGCCGATTAGCTCCAGATAATCTACCAACTCCTGCTTGGCAAAGTTTTTGGTGCCATTGAAGGCCATGTGCTCGGCAAAGTGCGCCAGCCCCTGTTGGTTTTCGTCCTCCAGCACCGAGCCGGCATTGACCACCAGCCGCAGTTCGACTCGGTTCTCGGGCTTTTGGTTTTTGCGGACGACATAGCGCAGGCCGTTGTCTAGCTGGCCGACGGTCACCAGCGAGTCAATGGGCAGCTTCGGATCCTCTATCTTCTCGGTCGTCTCCTCCATCGCCGCCTGTTGCACGGTCGTCGGCGACGTGCTGACGCAGGCGTACAACAGCACTGGCAGCACAGTGAACAGCAGCAAAACTCGTCTCATGTAAAACTCCTGTTTTGATCGGTCAATAGCCGGTTGATCCATTTCAACCAGCGGTTTGTTCCATGATGGAAATTTTCGCTTTGGGATGCGTATGGAGGATGCCGTGAATCCCCTTAACGGTGCGTCGATCCACTTCTCGGGCATAAACTTGGTCCCAGAACGCTGTATTCTCTTGCAACTCTTTGCTCAGATCTTCGAGATATATTTCGTCCTCTTCTGCCGGGAATAGCAAATCAAAGATCTGATCAGGCACAGCGTATAGTTCAAAGCGGCTGTTCAGTGCTCCATCGACAATCTCGATATGTTTCATGGCAGTATGGTTTTCTTGGTCGAGGCATACATCATATAATTTCGCTCTTGTATAAGGATAGTGCCAGATCACCAGAAATATTTCATTTGACGCTTGACACTGCTGGCGCACTAGCAAACGCCGCGCTCGCTTCGGCAATGGAGCCAAACGCGCCGTCAGCCACAGCGGCACACAACGCGGCACCGACGGCGGCCTCTTCGCCGTGTGCCCCTATGTGCAGCGGCATAGCGAACTCCGCTTCCAGCGCCGCTCGCAGTACGGGATTTAGCTTGATGCCGTTGCCTGCGCCAACCAGCTTGGAGCGCGCGCCACCGCCCAGTAGGATGGCCTCGCGATACGAGTCGGCCAACTCGACGGCCATGCCTTCCAATAGCGCGCGCGTTAGATGCCCGGCCGTCAGCGTCGCAGTGGTTAGCTCGCGGAAGGCGGCTTTGGCGCGCGGTCTGCTGCGCGACCCGGAAAACAGCGGGTCGGCACGCACGCCCTCGGCCCCGGCTGGCACGTCGGCCGCTAATGATACGAGCCGCTCGTAGAGGGCCTCGCTGTCGGGTTGGACATCGGCGAGGGCAGAGATGGCGTCGGCGAAGAAGTCGCGCAGCGTTCTGAACGTCCGTCCGCCAACGGCTCCCACACCGGCCAGCAGATAGCCGCGCTGGATATAGGGACGCAGTTCGAGCGAGCCGCGCGGCAGTGGGGCTTCGATATGCAGCGCGGCTTGTCCGCCAGTACCGACGTTGACCGCCACGGTGTTGGCGTAATCGGCGACCGTACCGGCAAAGCTACACTGGTGATCACCGGACGCCACGGCGACGGGCAGGCCCACTGGTACGCCGAGCTTTTGGGCCATCGCTGCGGTCAGGGTACCGGCCATAGTGCAAGATTCGACCAGATCGGGGAACAGCGACTGATCCAGATCGAGATCGGCGATAAGCTCGTCCGCCCAAGTGCGCTTGGTCACGTCATAGACGCCCCAGCCGAGCGCGTCTGTGGGATCGACCACTGGCCGTTTGCCCACTAGGCGCGACACCACAAATTCAGGGGCCGTGGTGCCGCTGACGCCGCTGGGAAGCTGATTGTTGGCTTGCAGCCAAAACAGGTGCGGCGCAGCGTGGCCGGCCACGAGGGGGCAGCCGGTATTGGCAAAGGCGGGCATTTCTCCCTCAGTGGCGATCGACCCCCCGCGCTGGGCCATGGCGTCTAAGTAGCTGTGCTGCTGGCCCGGTAGGAGTTCTTGGGCGCGCTGGTCTTGCCAGGAGAAATAAGGTCCTACGACATTGAACGCGGCGTCGAGAAGCTGCAGACCCTGTTGCTGCCCAGTGACGCCGATGGCTGCTGGTCGGGCGTTGGTGCGGGCTACGAGCGTGGCGGCGTTGCCGATGGCCAGCTCGGTCATCGCGTCGAGATCCCACTCCGAGCGGCTGATCCGCTTATCTGCCGCGGAGGTCACCTCGGACGAATTGGCCGCGCTGGCCGCGCCGACGACGGAGTTGGTGTCGAGGTCAATGACGATGGCGACGACAGTCGTCGAGCCGATGTCTAGTGCGAGGTAGTGCGTTGACATGGGATTAACTCAGCAGCGACCAGTCGAAGACCACGCCGAGGTATTCTTCCTTATTGGCGGTCAGTCCTTCGTACATTTGCTGGCAGTCTGCCGGGGACGCTAGGTGGGTCAGCAGGGGTTCGACGACGAGTTGGCCGCCGGCGATCCACGCGGCAAGCTGGCGATAATTGGCGTCGAGATCGCGGGAGCGCTCGGTGGCGTGTTGCGGCCAGCGCCACTCGAGAGCGCCGATCATGCGGATCGCCTCTAGGTGGATGCGCAGCAGCATGGGCGTCACATCGAAATGGGCTGGGGCGCGCGGGCTGCCGAGGAGGATGAGTTCGCCGTGGCGGGCAACGCACATCGCGGTCTGGGCGATGACTTCGCTGATGCCAATGGCCTCGACGCCGATGCGGGCACCAGCACCGCCGGTCCAGTCGCGCACCACAGCTTCCAGATCGTCGCTACCGGGATTGACGGTGTGCTCGATGCCACAGGCGCGCGCCTGCTGTAGGCGTAGTTCGGACAAATCCGCGAGCATGACGTCGGCACCGGCCAAGCGGAAGAGTTGGGCGGTGAAGTTGCCTACGAGGCCACCGCCCACTACGAGCACGGTGTCTCCGGGCTGGACGCTAGAAGAGCGCAAGGCAGAGATGCTGACACCGGCCATGCGCGTGAACACGAGGTGCTGGCCGGGGGCCTCGCGCGAGACGGGCAGTGCCATGCGCTGCGCATCTGTCGTGACGATGGAAGCGTGGCGGGCAAAGGACAGCACGCGGTCGCCCGGTTGTACGCCGGCAACCGCGTCGCCAATTTGCAGCACTTGGCCGAGGTTGCCGTAGCCAGTGCCTCGGGGATACTGGCCGGCGTCGCCGAAGGGCATCTGCTTGACGAGGCCGGTAAAGCCCGCGCCTTCGGTGCCGGCGCTGACGACGGAGTACTCGGTTTCTATTAATACTTCATGGGGATGTAGGCGGTCATCGAGATCGGTTTGGGTGACCTCGATTCGCCCCGGCTCGACGACGGTGAGTTCATGAGTTAGCACAGCGTTCTATCCTCCTTAAACGGGCCGCAGTAAAGGCAAGTTGCGGCAGTATAAAGGGCCTTTGGACAACCGGCGTCAAGCCGTGCAGCGGTGGCGAAACGGCTTGACGAAAAATGCTGACCGTTCTATTATTAGCGGACATACAAGTGGAAGATGTAAAGGAGTAGCTGTTCTTTTATAATATTGACCAGTAAGCTGACAACCTACCCAAAATCTCCACGGCGCGATATTCAATCCAACCCATAAGCGCCGTTTTTCATTCCCGACTAAAACACTCCTGAAGCCCGTCGAGCGGGCCGATTTGGAGAGGAGGTGCGTCGTGTCCTTTCGCACTCGAACGCTTCTTCCTGCAGGACTTATTGTCATTTCTACATTTGTTCAATGTAGCCAACCGGCGACCCCGGCACCGGCACCGCCGCAGCCCAAGTACATCGGCGATCTGCCGGTATTGCAATCCCACGGCAAGTTGCGCGTCATCGTCCCGCCGGAGCCGCTGGCCCATATACCCAAGCAGGCGGAGCCGGTGACGATTGACTACGACCTCGCCCGCGACTTGGCCGAAGAGCTCAATCTAGAACTGATGCTGGTAAAGGCCGAAAATTATGCCCAAATGGTCCAGAAGTTGCTCGAAGGCGAAGGCGACATAGTCGCTGCGAGCCTGACGATTACAGCAGCGCGCCAGGAGCAAGCGGCGTTTTCCGTGCCGTATCTCTACGTGGATGAGTACCTGATTACTGCGGCCAGCGACAGTCTGCCGGCGACGATTGAGGACTTGGCCGGAATGAAAGTCGGCGTCCGGCGCTCCAGTTCGCACTACGAGACCTTATTGGATATTCAGCAACAGGTACCGTCGTTGCAGATTCACACCGCGCCGGAAAAGCTCGGCCTCGAACACCTGCTCGACGGCATTGTCCGCGGCGAATACCAAGCAACCGTGTCCGACGAGCACTTGTGGCGGGCAGTGGAAAGCTATTACGACAACTTGGTTACGCCGCTCATGGTGGCCGAAAACCGCC
This sequence comes from Gemmatimonadota bacterium, assembly GCA_028875335.1. Next base: position 9,462 of record JAPPEF010000343.1, on the reverse strand, counting down.
CGATTGCCCTGATGATGCGGCCCGATGATGTGCAGCTCAAGACCCGGGTCGATGAATATCTGCTCGCCCGGCAGTTTACGCGCCAGTCCCAGCAGGCCTTCACCGACGATCTGCCCGGCCTAAAAGAGCGTCGGCGGCTGCGCATGATCACGCGCAATAACGCGATGACGTACTTCATCCACCGCGGCCGACAAGTGGGATTTGAATACGAGCTTATCAAGGAATTTGCCGATCGGCACGGCTTGCGGCTCGATATTGTCATCCCGGACAGCCACGCCGATCTGCTGCCGTATTTGAACGAAGGCAAAGGCGACATTGTGGCCGCGGCCATGACCATTACCGAGGAGCGCCGGGTGCAGGCGGCGTTCGCCCTGCCGTACAACGAAGTAGATGAGTTGGTGGTCGTGCGCGCCGAGGAGGATTCGATCAGCAGCCTCGAAGACTTGGCCGGGCGCACGGTCCACGTGCGTCAAAGCTCTTCTTTTTACACCACCCTGATGGCCCTAGCCGATTCCATTGAGGGTTTGCAAGTCGCGCCATTGCCCGACGACCTCGAAACCGAAGACATCCTAGCCGGCGTCGAGGAGGGCCGTTACGACATTACCCTGTGCGACTCCAACTTGCTCGACGTGGAACTTTCCTATGGACGCCGGCTCAAGGCGGCTTTCAGGATCAAGCCGACGTCCTTGGGTTGGGCGGTGCGCGAGGACAATCCGGCCTTGCTGGCAGCGCTCAATCGGTACGTAAAAGAAGAAAAAGGCGGCTTGTTTTTTAACGTGATGAAGAAGCGATACTTCAAAAACAAGCGCACCATCACTAGGGCAAGAGATTCGCTGCGGGTCGATTTGAGCGGCCGCCTGTCGCCCTATGATGAGCTAGTAAAAAAATACGCTCGCCAGTATGGCCAGGACTGGCGGTTGATTACCGCGCAGATGTACCAGGAATCCAAATTCGATCCCCAGGCCACCAGCTGGGTCGGCGCGCGCGGGCTGATGCAGATCATGCCGGTCACCGGGCGCGAGCTGGGGTTTACCGATCTGCACGACCCGGAGGAAAACATCCACGCTGGGGTAAAGTACCTGTCCCAACTGGTCAACCGCTTCGATCCGAAAATTCCCGTGGATGAGCGGATGCGCTTTGCGCTGGCCGCCTACAATGTCGGCTATGGGCATGTACTCGACGCGCGTCGCTTGGCGGGCGAAAAAGGGTGGAATCCCGACAAGTGGTTTGGCCACGTGGAACAGGCGATGCGGCTGCTTGCCAAGCCGGTGTATCACAAACGGGCGCGCTACGGCTTCTGTCGCTGCGGCCAGCCCGTGCATTACGTGGGCAACATTCAGAATATGTACGACGCCTATGTCGGGATGCTGACTATGGCGGGGGCGTCGGGTCAAGAGCGCCTCTGAGTTGGCGGAATGCTCACTTGGCCTCGTAGATAGTAGTAAGCTGATCCCCGTTACAGGCGGTATCCTGACGCTGAACAAGTGCGATAGTGTGCCCCTTGTTGTATTCCCTCTCTTTCATCAGCTTAGATGAATCTGATTTCCATTTTACCAAATAGCGTGTCGACTTGGCCTTTCAATCGTTCTATCGCCGTTGTCAGCAAGGCGGCAAGCCCGGCTATCCGCGCTTCAAGGGGTTGGGACGCTACGATAGCCTCACCTATCCCCAAGAAGCCGTCTGTTTTAGCTGACGGAGCAATCACATAGCTGAGGAGCATAGAAGGCGGGATGGCCGAGCCTAAGCTGCGATTCCCAGTGCGGAAGTTAGCGGCGCTCAGGCCGGGTTATCTGGCGTTGCTGTTTGTCGTGCTAGCCTTGGTGTTGGGGGCCTTTGCGCTCTACGGCTTGCGGCAGGCGCAGCAATCGACTTTAGAGACACTCGAACGCGGAGCGCGGTCGTTGGCCGAAGCGGTTTCTCGCGCCGAGGAGAACGTGCTTCGCGCCGAAGGCGATATGGAAGAGCTGGTCGAGGAACGGCTGCTGGACAACGCCCGACTGTTGGCTGAGTTGGGGCTGACACAGTCGTTTTCCGACACGCTCGTGGCGCGGATTGCAGCGGACAACGCCCTCGACCAAGTCGATGTGATCGACGCGACCGGCCGGCTAGTGGCGTCGAGTGGCGTCGTCGATGCGGAGGAACTGGTGGAATGGCAGCGGGAGTTGGAGCCACTGCTGGGAGGCACGGAGGAGGTGCTGCTGTTCGAGTTAGACGACCAGCTCTTTGCCGTGGCCGTGGCCATGCGGGATGGAGGCGCGGTGATTGTGCGGGCTGCGGCCGAGCGGCTTTTGCACCTGCGGATTCGCTCCGGTGCTGGTCGGCTGATCCAAGAGATCGGCACCAACCAAGACATTGTGTACATGGCATTGCAGGACACGCTGGGCCTGTTGGCTGCTTCGCACGATTTGGTCTTACTCGAAAGCATTGCCGGCGATGCATTTCTCGAGACGGCCCTGACGCGCAATGCGGCCGCTTCGCGCTTGGTCGAGTTGGAGGACGAAGAGATCTTTGAGGTCGTCGTTCCCTTCGCGCCCCAAGGGATGACGCTGGGGCTTTTGCGCATCGGCCTCTCGCTCGACGAACTCCGAGCACAGGAGCAGCGCGGGCGGCTGCAAGTGGCGTTGCTGGTGCTTCTGCTTTTGGTATTGGGTGCCGTGGGTGCCGGGGCAGTAATTGTGCGGCAGAATTTGGCCCTGCTCAGCGATGCGTACGCGAACATACAGACCTATAGCAGCCGCATCTTGGCGCAGATGACGGACGCGGTGGTGGCCACGGATCCGGCTGGGATCATTGAAGTCTTCAACCAAGCGGCCGAGGCATTGTTCGGGGTCGAGGGTGAGCAGGTGCGGGGACAGCACCTGCGCGATGTATGGCCGCACGAGGCCGTGGATAGGGCCTTGGCCGGCGAGGAACTGATGGGCTTAGCCTGTCGTTTTACGGATGTTCAAGGCCGCGAGCGGACCCTGTCGCTGTCGAGCGCACAGGTGTACAATGCCAGCGGCGAGGTGGAGACCATCGTCTTGGTGATCCAGGATCTGAGCGAGAAGGTGGCGCTGGAGGCCGATCTCCGGCGACGAGACCGCTTGGCCTCCATGGGGGCACTGGCCTCGGGCGTGGCCCACGAAGTGCGCAACCCACTCAATGCCATCAGTGTGATCGTGCAGCGGCTGCGGCGCGAGTTTACGCCGCGCGCAGACGAGGGCGAATACCGTCAGCTAACCCAAGTAGTAGCTGGCGAGGTCGAGCGGGTCAATCGCATTATCCAGCAGTTTTTGGAGCTGGCGCGCCCGCCCGCGCTTGCCAAGACGCGTGTAGAGCTGACGTCAATCTTGGAGCGGGCGGCTGAGACGGTCGAACCGCAAATGCTCGCCGCTGGGCTGCGACTGGAGCGGGATTTTGCCGGCGTAGGCGAAGCCCAAGTCGATGCGGATCAACTACATCAGGCGTTGCTCAACTTGTTGGTCAATGCAGTGGAAGCTACGGACGAGGGGCTCATCCGGCTAGCGGCCCGGTCGCTGCCCGAGGGATGGGTGGAGATCGGCGTGGCTGACACTGGCTCGGGCATTCCGGCCGAAGATGTCGAGCGGATATTCGACCTGTATTTTACGACCAAGGCCGCGGGCGCGGGGTTGGGTTTGAGCTTGGTGCATCGCATCGTCTCAGAACATGGAGGGCGCGTTGAAGTGCAGAGTGATCGCAGCGCGGGCGCGCGATTTGTCATTCTACTGCCGAGGGGATTTTGAAATGGCTGGAGAGATCATTCTGATAATCGACGACGAGGCTGCTCAGCGCGAGGCTGTGGGCGGCTATTTGCGCAAGCGGGGTTTTGTGGTCTTACAGGCCGCTAACGGACGAGAGGGATTGACCTTATTGCAGGACCACGGGGTCGATCTGGTCATCACGGATTTGCGGATGCCGGAGTTGGATGGGATGGGGGTGCTGGCCGCCGCCCGCGATATCAACCCCGCTATCGGGGTGGTGATGGCGACGGCTTTTGGAACGGTCGATGGAGCTGTTGACGCCATGCAGGGAGGGGCTTTCTACTACCTGCAAAAGCCGATAGATCTCGATGTGCTCGACCGGATCGTCGATCGCGCCTTGGAGCAGCGGCATCGCATCTCAGAGAACGAACTTCTCCGCGAGCAGATCAGGGAGCGGGTGTCATTTGGCGGCATTATGGGCTGCTCGCCGGCCATAGAAGAGGCCCTCAACGTGGTGGCGCGAGCCGCGCCGAGCCGGGCGACTGTGCTGTTGCGCGGCGAGTCGGGCACTGGCAAAGAGCTGATGGCGCGTGCAGTACACGAGGCCAGTCCCCGGGCCGACCACCCCTTTGTGGCCGTCAACTGCGCTGCCCTCAACAAGGGCTTGATCGAGAGCGAGTTGTTCGGGCACGAGAAGGGCGCTTTTACTGGGGCCGATGCCCGGCGCGTCGGGCGCTTTGAGCAGGCCGACGGTGGCACTCTGTTCCTCGACGAATTGGCCGAAATCCCCCTCGACGTGCAGGTCAAACTTTTGCGGGTCTTGCAGGAGCGCAAGATCGAACGGGTCGGCAGCGGCGTTGAGATCGAGGTCGATGTGCGGCTGATCGGGGCGACAAATCGCGATTTGGAGGCGCTGGTTGCGCAAGGGGGGTTCCGCGAGGATTTGTTTTATCGGCTCAATGTCGTCGCGGTGGAGTTGCCGCCGTTGCGACAGCGCAAGAGCGATATTCCGCTGCTCGTGGATCACTTTCTCGCCCGCTACGCCGAGGAAAATGGCAAGGCTATTGGCGAGATTTCCAAAGAGGCGTTGGATCTGCTGACGCGCTACGCATATCCCGGCAATGTGCGCGAGTTGCAAAATATCGTCGAGCGCGCAGTAGTCATGGCTCGTGGTGAGGTGGTGACGCGGGCGGACCTGCCGGTCGAAGTGCAAAAAGCAGCCCCTGCGCCGGTTGCAGATACCTTGCCCGCGCAAGTGGAGGAACTGGAAAAGACGGCCATTGCTCAAGCCTTGGAGCGGGCCAGCGGCGTCCAGAGTCGCGCCGCCGAACTGCTGGGGCTGACCGAGCGCAACCTGCGCTACAAGCTGAAGAAATACGGGTTAAAGTAGGGGGCGGTTTACAAACCGCCCCCCTACACAATTCGACCGCCCTCTTCAGAAGCCGAATTGGACGCCTGCGGAGTACGCATGGGCGTCTGCGTCGTAGAATGCGTCGTTGGACACCACTGAGCGGTAGAGCCACTCCAATTCGAGGGCCATTTCTCGGAACGGGGTGCTGTCTAGGTAGAATGCGCGCGCTAGCCCCAAGCGCGCGGTGCGGCGCGTTTCCGTAGTGGATTCCCCCGTGAAAACTCCGGCGAGATCGTAGGCTGGCCTCTGGCCGTAGAGGCGGCTTTCCCGATGGAAGGAGGCCGCTAGCTCGCAGTTTAACGGAGCCAAGTACTTCAGAGTAGCACTCCATTGATCCCCGCTATAGCTGTAGCGGTCTTCAAAGAGTTCGTCTGGATCGTACCAGTACGCCTGAGACGTCGGCAGAGCCTTGTAGAATTCGTCTGGATCGTACCAATACGCCTTGGATTTTGCCTTAGTCTTGTAGACCTCGTCGAAGATTTCGTTCGGGTCGTACCAGTACCAATCAGCATAGCGGCTCTGGCCGGCGAGGATGTCTTGGTGGTGCCACGCTAGCTGTAATCCGAGGTTGGGCCCTAGGGATTGACCGGCTTTGAGGCGGGTGCCCCATAGGAACGGATTGCGGCTGGGCTGGGCTGTTTCTTGCAGATAGGATTTAAGGCCCAACTCGCCGTTTAACTGCAAGGTGGTGCGGGTGGGCAGGTAATGGGTTAGCTGAGCGTCGAGATGCTGTTCGCGGTAACTGTAGTCAGCGGCGTTGAGAAAGTTTTGGTAGCTGAAGGTATAGTCTAGGCGAGTGATAAGCGCTGGGTGCAGATATGGCTCGAAGCTGGCGAGGGCTCGGCCAGCGGCAAAGTCGCGGTAGGAGTAAAGCGGGCGGTCCAAGCGCAGGCTCAGTGAGACATCAGAAAAGAACAGGCCCACCGCTCCCAAGGGGCGCGCATAGCTTGCGCCAAAGCTGTGCAAATGGTTGAAGAGGTCGGCGTTTTTGCTGAATACGTTGGCGTTGCCCGAGTAGTACAAGCTCAAGTCTGTGTCGAACTGGTAATCGAAGTCGATATAGGCCGACTGCATTAGGTCGCCGCGCTGGCTGGCTGTGAGGAAAACATTGTCCGTATAGGTGGCATACAGGTCGGCGTTGAGGGCGACTTGAGCCTCGGCTGCGGAAATCAGCGCGACTAGACAGGTCAGTAAGTACCTCATTTGCGTCCCTTCTGCTTTTTGCGCTGCCGGGGATCGTCTTTTTTGAAATGCAAGGGTACGCGGCGGTGCTCTAGGCGTTTGGGGGCGAGGTCTCGTCCTCGCTCGTTCGGGTGCCGCAAGAGGCGGCGCAACAGGCGGGCGTCGTCAATGCCGTCGCCGTCCTCGTCCAGGAAGAAGTCCATCCGCCGTTTTTGAGCGTGCAGTCGCTGGTGCAGCCGCTTGAGCGGGTCGTGCATGCCGTCGCCATCGGCGTCGCGGAATTGCTTGACTTGGTGCCGACGCTCTTCAAAGATGCGCCCAAAGCGATAGCCCAGCAGCCCATGCGGGCCGTACTTTGCACCGGTGATGTCGTTTAAGCGGTCGCCATTGAAATCGACGACATTGTCGATGAAGCCGTCGCCGTCTTGGTCGCGGAAGCGGCCGTCGAGGTCGTTTACGCCGTCGCCGTCTTGATCGCGGAAGCGGTCGTTTACGCCGTCTTCGTCTTCGTCTAAAAAGGGGAAGTGGTGGGGATAAGGCTGGCCGTTTAGGTCGTTTACGCCGTCGCCGTCTTGGTCGCGGAAGCGGTCGTTTATGCCGTCGCGGTCAGCATCGACATAGCCGACAATGGGCGCAGGGGACGCACTTTTCTCTGGCGGCCCGGATTGGGCGTGAACGGGACAGGCCAGCAGGGCGCTGGCGACGATAGCGATGACGACCATGTTTTTCTCAGTGTTCGCAAGCAACAGACCGCGCACGGAAACTGCCGAGCGCGGTCTGTTGCTTTTGACGTTCTACTGGCCGAAGGAGTCCTTGACGCGGCCCCAACTCGTCTCCTCGACGGCTGCAACTTTGCCCGCAGCCGCAGCCTCGCTCGTCTCTTCTTCGTTGCCCTTCCAATGGCTGCCGCGATTGGTCTTGATTTCTTCGAGTGTTGCGAGTTGGTCGGCGGTCAGAATAGCCTCAAAGTCGGTCCAGTACTCTTCGCGGAGGGCTTTCCTCTGCTCGTTTAGGGCCTCTATGAGGGTTTGGATCTGCGTCTGCTGATCTTCGGTCAAGCCGAGTTGTTCGACCAGTGAGTTTCCGTGCTTGCCTCGTTTGCCGTGCTTGCCGCGATTGGCCTTGCGTTCTTCGAGGGTTTGGATCTGCTCGTCGGTTAGGATGGCCTCAAAGCTGGTGCGGAATTCTTCTTTAGTCAGGTCCTGGTCTTTGAGGTCTTGGATCTGCGTCTTTTGGTCGTCGGTCAGGCCGAGGCCGGGTCGGTCGGATCGATTGGCTTTGCGTTCTTCAAGGATTTGGATCTGCTCGTCGGTTAGGATGGCTTCAAAGCTGGTGCGGAATTCTTCTTTGGTGAGGTCCTGGTCTTTGAGGTCCCCGATCTGCTCGCGCTGCTCGTCGGTCAAGCCGAGCGGGTTCTTGAGGTCTTCGAGGGTTTCCCGCTGCTCGTCGGTTAGAATGGCCTCGAAGTCGGTGCGATACTGTTCGCCGAGAGCCTGCCCCTGCTCGCGGATGTCCTCTTTGAGAGTCTGGAGCTGGGCTTGCTGGTCTTCGGTCAGGCCGAGTTGCTCGACCAACGAACCCTTGTGTCCGCTTTTCTTACCGTGCCCGTGGAATCCCCGCTTGCCTCCCCAGCCTTTTGCCGAGGTGTCCATAGCCGCCGCGGTTATCAACAGTAGCGCGGCTGCGATGACCCATGTTGTCTTCACGATGCTCCTCCTTGCATGAGATGAGTGTGATGCTCAACGTGCACTGTCGAGTCGCACTGTATTAGAGCAACATGTGTGCCAAGTTAGAAAATTTTTTACCAAAAATGCCGTTTTACAGTGGGCAAAGCCCCGCGGCGTTGCAAAGACTTGGTGCGGCGAATTCGACCATTTGGTCGAAATGGGCAATCGTTTATGTAGAATAATTTATTGTTTTTGTTTGATTTATAACGCATTCGACTAAAGCCAGCAATTCGACCAAATGGTCGCCGACGAGGCAACCCCACCAAGCCTTATCCCCGCCCGAACACCTTCGCCGGCAGATACGTAGCCAGTTCCGGCACAAACCATAGCCCTACTAACAGTAGCACCTGAATCGCGATAAAGGGCACGACCCCCCGGTAGATCTGCGGCGTGCTGATCTCAGGAGGGGCGACGCCGCGCAAGTAAAAGAGCGAGAAGCCAAACGGGGGCGTGAGAAAAGAGGTCTGCAAATTCAAGGCGATCATCACGCCCAACCACACTGGATCTAGGCCCATCGTCAAGAGGATCGGGCCGACGATGGGGACGACGACGAAGATGATCTCGAAGAAGTCGAGAAAAAAGCCGAGCAAAAACATCACGGCCATCACCAGCGCAAAAGAGCCGAGCACGCCGCCGGTTGCCTCATGGGTCAGAAAGCTCTCGACTGCTTCATCGCCCCCGTAGCCGCGAAAGACCAGCGAAAACACGCTCGCGCCGATGAGGATGATAAAGACCATGGCGTTGATCTCGGTGGTGGTGCGCATGACTTCTTTGAGCGTGGTGCGGTTGAAATGTCCTTTAGCCAGCGATAAGAGTATGGCACCGACCGCGCCGACCGAAGCCGCCTCGGTCGGCGTGGCCACTCCGAAGAGGATAGAGCCGAGGACCCCGCAGATGAGGACTAGGGGCGGGACAAGGGCCGCGCCGAGGCGGCGGAGGAAGGCCGCACTGAGAATTTGTGCGCGCTCTTCGGCTGGCACAGCCGGCACGGTAGCAGGCTTGAGGAGGCCGAGGCCGATTATATAGAGGATATAGAGGCCCATCAGCACGACACCGGGCACTAGCGCGCCCATAAAGAGGTCGCCGACCGACACGGAGACCGGGGCGAAATTGCCCATTTTGAGTTGGGCCTGCTGGTACGCCGAGGAGACCACGTCGCCGAGAATGACTAGCACAATACTGGGCGGGATGATCTGGCCCAGCGTCCCCGAAGCACAGATGATGCCGGTGGAAACCGCTGGGGAGTACGCGCGTTTGAGCATGGCCGGCAGCGAAATGAGGCCCATGGTGACGACCGTTGCGCCGACGATGCCGGTGGAGGCTGCCAACAGACCTCCGACGAGGCAAACCGAAATCCCCAGTCCCCCGCCCAAGCTGCCGCAGAGTTGGGCCATGGTTTCGAGTAGGTCCTCGGCGATTTTCGAGCGCTCTAGTACGACTC
>JAPPEF010000388.1 GCA_028875335.1 Gemmatimonadota bacterium | reverse complement strand
TCCTCGGAATTGGCCTATACGTTTTCGGCCTTGCACACTTCGCCGACATCTTCTCTCCACTGCTCTGGGGCTGGATGCTGCTGTACGGAGGAATCGTAGTGGCTTGCGGTCAGTTGGCGTGGTTTGCTGGCATCAAGCGCGTGCGCCCCGCCGATATTGCCACAGCGTCGTCTTTCTCGCCAGTGGCCGGTGTGCTCTTCGCCGGTCTCATCTTGGGCGAGGTGCCCATGCCTGCCCAACTCATCGGCGGCGGCATCATCCTCATAGGTATCGCCATCGCCCTGTGGGGCGAGTTGCGCGCCGACCGCCCGACGCGACCGCCCAAGACCGACGACAAGGCCAAAGCCTTCACCGGCGTCTGATTAATGGTTAGTGCCCGCACCAAGGTTGGGCTGGCACTAACCGCTAAACCACTATAAAACAGCTTCTCACTTGTCGAAGTAGGGATGCATGGACACAGGCACCTTGGGGATCTCGCCGCTCGGTGGCTTGAGCGTGATATCCTCGAACAGGACCATGCGAGGCGTGACGATACTCACGAGGACTTCACCTCCCCGCCCACCGTAAAAGGGCGAGGAATTGCCCTCTGAGCGAAAGGGAACGGTGTTGACCGCGTGCGTCTTGGACACCTTCACAATGTCCTTGAAGGTATAGAGGCCAATGCCCGCAAACTCCGCGTTGCGCACTAGTTCCTCGCGACCGTCGAGATAGACTTTATAGACGAAAATCGCGTTTGCCAGCTTGTCCTCGTCGTCGGAGGAACCAGGAGAAAAGTAGATAACTTGGGAGCCGGAAACCTCGTACGACGGGTTGGCGACGTGGGTGACGATGTAGCCGTACTGTTTTTTCTGCCTTTTAATCAGTTTGAAAAATTCCTTGCGGATGTCCTTTTCGCTCGAGCCCTTCTCCGCCTCGACCAAGATATTGCTGGGGGCAACACCCGGACCGCGGCGACTACCCGTGCTCTGGTCAATGCCGCGCACGGGCGTGCGCGTCGTCAACAGGGTCTCCAACACGCCCTTCCGTATTAGGCGGACCGGGCGCGTCGGCACGCCTTCGTCGTCAACTCCGTAGCCGCCTAACAAGGGCTGCTTTTTATACGCGTCTATGAGCGGCTCGGCTCGCACACTGAGGAATTCGGGCAGGACGCGCACGCCAATCTTGTCGAGGAACGGGTTTTCCTTCTTCTGGGGATAGAAGCGCTCGTATTGCGGGTTATCGGACAGTGCCCGGCGCGTCGCTAGCATGTACGGCACAAATCCTTGGTTGAACAACTCCGTAGCTGCCTGACCCGAAAAAATCACGGGGCCGGTATAGCGCTCGACCAGCGGTGCTTGGCGCAACTGCTTTAGACGATCGCCCATGGTCTTGATCTGCGCGGCCAGCGCGTCGTCGCTGGGCAGGTCTTCCGGTGAGCGGGCGTACACCGCGACGAAATCTTCCAGCGGCATCCCATCGGGAGCTTGGGTAGCGGCGACCGCGGTAAAAGTCAGCGACGAACTCGTGCGAGAAAAAGAAGAACCTTCGCTATTTAGGTAGTAGACCGAGGTGTTGGCCCCGTTGAGACGGACCCGCGACGTGTAGATGTCGGGCATCTCGCGAAACAGGTCCGAAAGCTGGCGCACTCGCTGATCCAACTCGTCGAGATCCAAGACGGCAGGTGCCATCTCGTCCACTTCGGTAGCGGGATTCTCCCTGCTGAAATCGGGAATTTCCTCGGTGCGCGTTTTGTTCTGCAAAGTGGCGCGCTTCCTAGCTATATCTTCGAGCGCCTTTTTGTAGGCACCGTCAGTGGCCAGCCAGATCTTGCGCCGCAATTCGTCGTAGTCGTCCTCAAGGGGCAATCGCATACTGCCCCCGTACATGCGCACCACGCCCGTACCGCCGAAGGAAAATGAGCGGAAGTTGGTGTTGTCGAGATCGTAGTCCCCAACCCGCACTTCGACGCTGAGTTCGCGCGAGTGCCCCTCGCCACTGCCGAGCAGGCTGCCGAAGGTCGCCGAGCTGCCCTTGGACTTTACTTCGCGCACGAGATAGGAAACGAAATAGGGCTGCTCTAGGTCTTCGAGCTGGAGTTGCTGCATCGAGCGCGCCAATTCATCGCGCAGGGCGCGCTGTAGCACGTCGTCTTCAGCGTGGACGGAGGAAAACGCTAGGAAAGTAGCCGTCGTCAAAACGTAGATAGAGAACCTTTTGCACATGGGATAGCTCCTGCCGGATGGGAGAGGACTCAAAGGAGGTCGTCCGCTTCTTCTTCAGCAGACTCGGAAAACGGTGCTTCGAGGATGGGTCGGCGCTCTTGGGACTTGTCCTTCTTCTGCACTTCAATCTGCGAGATGAAAATGCCAGGAGAAACCGCGGCCACGGGCACGCCCCCCGACTCAGCGCCACAGATGCCGTTGAACACGTCGGGCTGGTCGTCGGCCGCGGCGATCTGGCTGAAGGCAGTGAGCGGCGTGCCGATCAAGTCAACTCCGCGCACTAGCTCCTCGCGCCCATCAGTGTAAATGCGGTACACCATGATGGGCAGCACGTTGAAGGCGTTGGGTATGGTGCGTCCCGTGATAGTGAAGCCTCCTTGGATGTCCTCGAAGTAAAGACCGAATTCCTTGTCCTCCATGCGGCACTGTTCGATGAGCATTTCCTTGAGCTGGTCCCGGGTCAGCGGCTCCGAGGTCTCGACGATGAGGTTGGACTGGCGCGCCACCGGGGTGTAACCCGCCTGCTTGCGTCCGTGGCCGTTGGAGTTGGGGAAATTCTCAATCGGCGAACGCGACATGAGGAAGCGGCGGAAAATCCCGTTCTCGACCACGGCCACCCGCTGCCCCTTAACCCCTTGATTGTCATACTCATAGGCCCCCACCAGATCCTTGCCGACGCTGCTCGTCTGAGTGGGATCGAAGTACACCGAGAAGGTCTCGGGCAGGACTTTTTCCCCTATTTTCTTCTTAAAGGTCTGACCCTCGTCCTCGCGCTTCTGACGATGGCCCTCAATGCGGTGCCCGAAAATTTCGTGGAAGAGGACGCCGCTGGCGCGGCCCGAGAGAATCGCCGGACCCGTGTAGGGAGCTACCACCGGGGCGTCGCGCAGAGCGTGCAAGTCGGCGATCATGTCCTCCACTAGGGCGAGGACCTCGTCGTCGCTGGGCAGGCCCTCCGGGGCAAAGGCCGAGAAGGATTCGTAGCGCGGCAATTCCATGCCGTCGTCGGCCTTGGTGAAGGCGTAGATGAACAGGCGGTAGAGCACCTGCGAGGTTTGGATTTCGCTGCCCTCGCTGTTGACGTACTGGCGAGTCGAGATATTGGCTCGGAGGCTGGCGTCGGCTTCGTAGATGTCGCCGGATTGGGCGAAGGGGGCCGTGTACTTCTTGAGCTTGGCTTCCCATTCGGCGCGGGAAATGTCAAAGGAAGCGGGGGCTTCCACATAGCGCTCGACCGGCTCCTTGGAGAAATCGTCCGACTGGTCTTCCTCTTCCACCTTGACCTGGACGTTGGTCTTGACCGTGGTCAACTGTTCGATGGCGCGCTTGTATTTTTTGTCAGTGTGGTACCAGAGCACGCTGCGAATGGCGTCTGGATCGTCTTCAATAGGGATTTCGATCATCGAATAGCGGTCAGAGAAATTGCTAGGGCCGCCGCGCACCTGATGCGTATTGTCGAAGGCGTAGTCTCCCACGCGCAGATCGATGTCGAGCTGGCGGCGGCGCGATTCATTGCTGTAGGTCAGCACGCCAAAGGAGGCACTGACATTGAACCCTTCCGTCTCCGTGATTTCGTAGCTGAGGTAGTAGGGCGGAACCGGCTGCTCCTTGAGCACACTAAAGGAGCGGGTCAATTCCTCCTGCATGGCCTGCAGCGTAGGACTAGGCGAGCCCTCCACAATAGCACCCATACTTGGCAGTATGGCACGTCTGCCGGTCTTCCCGTCGTCTGCTCCAAGCGGGGAAGGGGTCTCAGCCCAAACGCCGGTCGCGATAAACGCGGCGCAGACGAGGCCAAGGCATAGAAGCCTAAAAAGCGATCTCATTGGCGGGCCTTTCTTTGGTTTAGCGCAGAAACTTTCTGCACGTCGGCAACTTGGCCGGGCGTAAGTAGGAGCCAAACAAGATAAAAATAAAGGAATATGTGCGCCCATTCGAATGGTCGACGGGAAAATTGCGCCGAGGGTTCGGGTGGCATCAGCAGGTCGGGAGTCTGACCTGCAACGACTCGTCCATCTAGGATAAGACATCCCTAGGGGCGGCGAGTTCCTTGCAATCTACTTACGGCGCGTAACGCTTAACGCTTCGCGCTACATTCAGGGTCCAAATCGACTATCACTGATTGGAAAGGAACAGCGACTATGAGCAACAACGATGGCGAACGGGTGGGTCCCATGCTGAACCCACCGCACCTAGGAGAACTGATCCGTGAGAGCATGGAAGAAGTCGGCTGGAATGTCACCGAGGCAGCGGTCCACCTGGGCTGCGAACGCGGGACGCTTTCGCGTCTCCTGAATGGTAAAGCCGGCGTGTCCGCAAATATGGCGCTGGCATTGGAGCACATCGGCTGGGGCACCGCCGAGCACTGGATGCGGATGCAGGCGAGCTATGAGCTTGCGCAGGCTCGCCGAGAGCGGGCCACCGGGGAACAGCTAGCCGATGCGACGTTCGCGTCAGCCACCCAAACCTGACAAGTCTTGGGCTTGGTCTCGCCTAGACGAGGTGAAGCCCTAACTCATCCCGCAGCGAGGTAGGCAGAAACCAAAACAGGCTACTACACCCGCTCGGCCTGGGGTTCGGCCGGCCCGTGGGTGTGATCCCACAAATGCCCCCGCCGCTTTTGGCCTTCTAGCGTCGTTTCAAAGTACACTCCCTGCACTGGCTCGTGCACCAACGGCATATCGTGATGATGCCCCATGCCCGTGGCAAGGCAGTCGCCCGGCTTCATTTCGTACGCCTTGCCCTCAGAAACGGCGCGAGCCTGACCTTCCAAGATGACCCAATACTCGTCGCAGTCGTGAAAGTGGCTATCGAAATTGGTCCACTTCTCGTACGGGACCGGATCGCCCTTGTCCTCGGGCTGGGGACTGTTGTCCATGTTGAAGATCCCCGAGCCGCCCGTCTCCGCTCCCCAGCGTCCGCAAAAGCGCACCAGCGTAGCCGCCTCTTCCACTTCCAATACCTCAAAAGAACCCGCGCCGACCAAATCCAGATTGGCACCCGTGGCAGCTTCCACCTCCTCAGCATCCACCCGCAGCCGACAACTTCCCCCTCCTACGATCAGCTTCTCCACCTTGCTACGACGCGCAAAGCAGTGTTCATCGCCTGTGTTAAGCCGCACGACCTCAAAGTGTTCCAACTCGCACCAATCGGGGTACTGGTCTTCACTTCTGAACATCGGCATAACATTTCTCCCTTCTCTCGGTTTTTAAAAGGTTTTAGAATATTAGGACTTAGCAGATTCGCACAAATCAACTGCCACTGGAATGCACAAACCATGACCGTTGAAGAAACCCTTTTTCAACTCAAGCTGCACGGATGGTGTCTCATCGAAAACGTCATCCCCGCAGCGGAAGTCAATGAGGTGAGGCAAAGTATCGAAGCCACCGCAGCCGAGTACGCCCGTCCAGATGCCGACGACATCAACATCCCCGACGTCCTCAATGTCAACCAATCCTTTGCCCCGTATCTAGCCCACGCGGCGATTCTGGAACCGCTGCGCACCCTGTGGGGGCCCTACGTGCGCATGCGCACTGCCAAGGGGTTTATCTCCAAGCCGGGCTGCCAAGGCGGCAGCCTGCACGCGGACGGTCCCTACATCCAATCGGCTCCCATGCGGATGGACGCGCCGTATCAGGACTTCATCGCCAAGGTCACCGCAGTGTGGATGTTGTCACCGTTTACCAAAGAAAACGGCGGCACCTTGCTGGTGCCTGGCAGCCACCGCGCGGACAACAATCGCACCGGCGGCCTCGACCTGCCCGTTCCCCATCCCAGCCAAATACAGGCCACTGGCCCGGCCGGCAGCGTGGTGCTATTCGACGCCCGCACTTGGCACGGCAGCGGCACCAATAACAGCGACGAAGACCGAGTGGGACTAGTCATGGCGTATTTCCCCTGGTGGTTCGCCCAAGACCCGGCCATGCCACCGGGCACGCCCGAACGCCAGCGTCTCACCGAGGAAACGGGCTTGAGCGACGAGGAACTCGGAGCGGGCACCGCCCTGTTGCCCACAGAAGTCTATCGCACATTACCCGAAGACGTGAAACCGCTATTGCGCCATTGGGTGCGGCCCTAATCTAAGGGTATGAATATGTGATGGGTCAACGGGATTACAATACTGTTGTCAGGCGCGTGGAAGCGGTGTCTAGTATTGATGTGCAGATATTGGGCGAGGTTGAAGGTTTGCCGATTTTGTGTGCGTCTGCTGGCAGGGAAGACGCACCGGTTGTTTATATCAATGGAGGGACGCACGGCGATGAACCGGCTGGTGTGGAGGCCGCGCTCGTTTTTTTGGAAGGGGAGTGGGAGCGCTGGGCGGATAGAGTGCGTTTTGAAGTTATTCCGTGTTTGTGTCCGTGGAGCTATGCTCACAATGCTCGGCTCAATGCACAGGATGTCGATGTGAATTGGGCATTTTTGCGCGATGATGTGCCCGAGATTGAGATTTTGCAGGGTTTTTTGGCGGGAAGAGTTTTTGCGGGCGTGATCGATTTACACGAGGACTGGGAGAGTCCGGGGTTTTATCTCTACGAGATGTTTGGAGACCGGGGATCTCTGGGGCGGGCGATGGTGAAGCGGGTGGCACGAGTTTGTCCGATTAACAAGAATGACGAGATTGAGGGCGAGGTTGCGGTCAATGGGGTGATTCATCCCAATATGGAGGTGGCAAGGCGGAAGTACGGGGAGGGCATACTTATCGCTTTGTTCCAGCGAGGCCATACGGGGCATCTGGTGACGTCAGAAACCCCGACGGCGCAACCAATGGATGTGCGCGTTGCGGCACATCTGGCAGCTATTGAGGTAATGGTGGAGGCTAATGTTTAGGGGCGAGGGACTGTTTGGGGTAATTCCTCTAAAAACTAGCTTATGGGTTGGGTCAGTCTATAGCTTCACTGTCAGGTCATAATTCCATTCTTCAAAGGCAAACCGCCATTCGCGTGCGATGCGCTCCATAGCGGTGGGATCCGGCTCGAATGTATTTTTTTGGTAGTCCGCGAGTGTGCTCAGGTACTCGACTACCGCCTGCTTGCCTCCGTTTTCCCAACCGGACAATCCGAGTGCCGCGTAAATGCGTTCCAGTTCGCCCAGCGGATCGGATATGAGGTCCTCGTACTTCACTTCCGCCAGATTGCCTTCCGGGATCAAAGCTCTGTCTTTCAGGTATTGTTCCATTAGAGCCTTGTACTTGGTGATGACGAAATCCGAAAAATCGCCCAGATGCTCCTCCAGCAGGAACAACTCAAACATCTTTCTGAATGTATGGTTTGTCGAGTAATAGACATCACATGGATTTCTTGCGATATGAATGAACTTGGCATTGGGGAAAAGGCGCAGGAGGTGGGAGATTCGGCCGGTGTTGGAGGGGCTTTTGAGTACCAACTGTTTTCCATCGCCCGCAAGGGTGGCTTTTTTAATGATGTCCGTGATGACGGCATCCCAGCGCGCCTGTTGCCGATCAGTCAGCCCCCGCATGAAGACATATTTTTCAAAGTACTCTATCGCCCTGGATGGGAATGTAAGGAAGTGAACGCTGGATAGCTCAGAGGAATTGGCAATCGCGAATTCCTCCTCATTCGGCAGGTCCATCGCCAGTTTGACATCATCCTGCGGACGTTTTGGCTTGAGCTGTTTGGCCATGAAACGCTTGATCCAACCACGGCCGATCAGAAAGAATGTCGGGACGGTGGATTGGAGCAACGAGACGATTGCGAACTGCGGATCGCGCGTCAGGAGATAGTGCAAGTGCGTCGTGCCCGAGCGAGCATGGCCGATGATAAAGATCGGTGGATGCGCGATCTTCGTCCGAGCCACGGCGCGCCCGTAGCGCATCTTTTCGATCAAGCGTAGCGGCACCATCAGGGCCGAGCCAAGGAGAATTCGCCTCACTCGTCCCCGGTGCTGAGGCGCAACCCTCACCCCGTCCTGACCCCAGAGGAGCCTCGCCCAAACGCGCAGCGGTGCGGACGTGTTGGGGTGATCTACAATCCTGGACTGTGGCTTCTTAGTGGGCATTTTGACACTCCATTTCGCTATCGGTGCCTACGCACTAGGCGGAACTTGTAGTTGGGCAGGAGGGCATAGCTCTGTTTGGTCTTCAATTCGCAATCGGGCGGATGGAGAACCAATTCGGCTTCGCGGAGGACCGTCGCCATGTTGAGCGCAATAAGCACCTCGGCGAGCCTGTTGCCTGGGCACCGATGCGCTCCTAAGCCGAAGGGGACATAGACCCCGTGCTGGCGGTGCTCAGCGCGTTCTGCGGTGTAGCGGTCTATATCGAAGCGCTCCGGATTGGGGAAATATTCCGGCATCCGGTGCGGTACTGTGAATCCAATAAGAAGGGTCTCGCCAGCGGGGACCTTATAGCCCTCAAATTCAAATGAGTTGGCTACCGTGCGCAATGACATTACTGGAGCAAGGGGATAGAGGCGTATTATTTCCATTGCAGTGCGGTGGATGACGTCGAGTTTACGCAGATCGTTCACGGTAGGCATACCCTGATCAAAGAGGGCGTCTGCTTCAGCAATTACCTGCTCGCGCAGATCCGGTCGCTTCAATAATTCGTAGAACGTGAAGGCACAGATATTTGCCACGGTATCGAGACCGGCCGAGAGCGGTCCCAACATGTCTAAATCGGTCTCGGGAAGAAATTGCGGATCCCTGCGGTGCAGTTCCAGCAAATGGTCAATGGCATCCGGTGGCTTGTTGCGGCGTTTTTCTGGTTCGTGATCTGCCAGAATGCGCTGAGCCAGTTCTTCCATTCGCTTGAAGGCACGGCGGACGTGTGGTCGATATAACATCAGCCTAGGTTGCTGCCGCATGACATAGGTTTTCATCTTGCTGTGAAAGTAAACCATAATATCGTCTAAGTAGTCGTGTACAGGCCTGCTGAGAGCCAGTACACCGATCTGATCTAAGACGATGCGCTGCCAGGTGTATAAGCCCGGCAGCGGCTTGTCCTGTGGCCATCCGGCGATATCTTGTTGCAGAACGTGGACCGCGTCTCCCACGCGACCTTCAATGAGGTGGTGTGTGTACATATTCGTCAGTTCTTTGCGCAGGCGAATATGATCGGGACCATCCATGCTGATTATGCTACGTCCGACTCCCCCAGCTTTATTGTAGTCTATCCAAGTTTCAAGCGTGCGCAGGTACTTACCCCCTCGCTTTACAAAGGCATTCGCCTCGGGACCTACGAGGACGACGAAGCGGCGATTGAATGCCTTGATGCGAAAAATTGGCCCTAGGTCTCGGTATTGTTTGACGAGAAGCGAGCCCAAATCGCGCTTCATGCCGATGGCGTTGCCAATAAGCGGCAACCCCGGTGCCTGAGGTATCTCCTTGCGCGGGGCAGAGGCAGGGGCAGGGGCAGGAGGCTCATACGCCCGGATCGCCCTGATGACCGATTGCCCGATCAGGTCCATTTTGTCAATCAATTCGATCCGGTCTTGCACCTCAGACAATTCTGACTGGGACAGGATATTCTTGAAAACGCCGCAGGCATCTGCCAGACAGATAATGACGATGTCGCGCGGGTCCGGAATTTCATCGGTGAACAACACGCGCATAATGCGCAACCGAACTTCTTCTACTCGTTGCCCATCAATGATTGGATAGCGGCGGGAGCGCGACACCAAGCGCGAAAGGGAGAAAATCCCTTCGGACTCGGGCTCAGATTCGAGGATGCCGCGTTGGACCAACCGCGCAAGTGCCTTGTCGCGGATTTCGTCGCCCTGCTTGGCCGTCTGTGCGACCCAATACCCTAGGTTGCGTGCGCCTGTATCCTGTGCGATGTCGGCTAGGATGGGATCGAGCAGGTCGTCTGCAAGAGGCGTGGCATCAACCAAAATGAGATGCTCGGGGTCCGTATCGATGCGATTTTCCAAGGCCAAATCCATCAACACGGCACCGGCGAGAACAATGTTCAACGAGTGCGGTGCAAGACTATGCGCGAAATCGCCTCGAGCTTCGTTATAGAGAAGCAGAATAATCTCTTCGGGAAATCTCAGCATGTCATAGGTTCCTCGGGAGCGATCTTAAATTTTGCTAGTAGTGGTTGAGTTTGAAACTAAGGTATGCCACGCACTCTACGATGAGCCTAAAAGACAGCCCTAAAATCTCTTAATCTTAGCACAATCTGTGCCGAGTCGTCGCCAAACAGATAAGTCCTTTATTATAAAGGATGTTATATGACAGAGATGTGGAGGTAGGGAAATTCCACGATGGCACATAATGCAACAGTCAAATAGCACTGAAGGGGCGGAGGAAGAAGCTAACTATTTGAAATTATGTGGGTTGTGGAATGGTTTATTGAAAAGTCTAGCGAGATGGGCTGATTTGCAACATTGTCGCATCTTGCAACAGTTAATCTGACGTAAGTTCACCGACCAGTCATGCTGAGCGAAGTCGAAGCATCTAATATAGTAGAGTCCATTCGCTACATATTCGTCAGCCAGCGCCCCTTTTCCGCAGTCAGCGCATAGATCGCACCCCATACTCCCGACACGGACACCTCGCCCAAAATCAACCCCAAGAAGAACGGCTTGGCGTTCTGAAACAAGCGCACGCCGCCAAAGCGCAGGATGACCAGCTTCAACAGCCAAGCGATCAGCGCCGAGAACCATATCTGACTCGTCAGCCAGCCCACGGCAATGGCAAAGCCGATCGGGTGAAAGGGCCACCAAAACCACCGGTGCTGCGCCCACATTAGAAAGCCCTCCACGGCCGCGCCGATCCCCTTGAAGAGCCAGCCGCGCATATCGGCCTCGGGCATGTTGAGAATGGTCGGGCCGATATAAGGCCAGCCGTGGGCACCAGCCCAATTGATCAGCGACAGATTAACCGCTCCATGGGTATAAGCCAGCTTCAAGGTCATGTAAGCCGCGGCCAAAAGGCTGCACACCAGAGCCAGCATCAGGCCCCAAAACAGTCGCGTCTTGGGGCCGGGAATCAACTCGGCGAGTTTGAGGCCATTGGCGCACGCGACCATCGGCGAAGTGCGCGATTCGCCCTGCCAGATAAAGGTGAAATTGAGGGCGACCAAGCCCTTGGCCCCGAGGACTGAAGTGCCTAAACCCGAAATGATAAAGTACGCCGGGACAATGGGGCTGCGGGCGGTGGCCACGCCGCCGGTAGCCACCACGCGCGCGACCAAGATGAAGAACAGCAAGCTGACGATGAGTAGAACCGGAAGCACCGCAATCGGCACCCCCGAACGCCAGAGCCACACGGCGACGAAGAGCAGGCTGCCCAAAAAGCCGACAACGGCCGTGCGATAGCGGAGTACCTCCTCGCTGTCATCGACGCCACCGCGCGGGTCCCAGAGTTTGCGCCAGACCTCTTTGAGATGAGGGCGGGCAGTCCACAGGCCAAAGAGCACCAACACAATGACCGCGCCGGTAGCTTGATGGGTCAGGTCGGCCGGCTGCGAGTACTCGTACGCGCTCAAGCGCTCGGTGCTGGCAATGCCGAGCGTCTTGAAGACCCCTTCCTCCACCTTGGAGAACACGTAGAAGAACCAGATGCTAAACGTGATCTCGAGATTGACCAAGTAGAAGAAGCCGACCCAAGCCAAGTTGAGTGCAACCGGCAAGTGCAAGGTATGGTTGAAGAAAGAAAAACTGCCACTGGGGCGGTATACAGGCACGATTGGGAAGTAGTGGTTGAGGGCGTTGAGACTGAGCAGGATGCAGGGCACGGCAAACCCCAGCCACATCCGCTGATCCTTAAAGAAAGGAGCCACGCGCATCTGGGCATCCTTCTCAATCATATTCTGCGGCAGCTGAACCATCGGATAGGTCAGCCGCTCGTGCTCCGACCACTGGCGGTGGAGGATGGCGCTCATGCAGATCAACATGAAGCTCATGGCCACGATCAACGCCAGCCAGTAGGCCATCGGTTCCACCCAGACGCCCCACGGGATGGACTCACCCTTCGGTAGGCCCTCGTAGTAATTCTTGATCGCCTCGAAGTCCTGCGGCGCAATCCACGAAGGGATAAAGTCGTAGAACAGCTCGGCGTAGTCGTTTTCCGGGGTGGCGTAGTAGAAGGGATAGACGATGGTGCCAATGAGGAAGAACATAAGGCCCCAAGTCGGCACCGTGACCGCCATCATCAACATGCAGTAAATCAGCACCAGATCGGCTTTGGCCAGGGCGAAATGGCGGCCGAGCAGAGCCACAAATCCATTGACGGCAAAGGTCAGGACAAAAAAGAGAAAGAGCGCACCCGGCGAAGAAGGATTGAAGCCGACCCAGTAGTAATTGAACACGACCCCATACGGCGCGAGCAGACCCACCGCTAGGGAAAGGGCTATCCCGATTAGCAATCCCCTAATGCTGAAAAGCGATTTGGGCATGTGTGGGCCGACGAGTTCCGTCGATTACCCTACTCAGCAGCCGAGGCAGCCAAAAGTCCCCCATCCACCGGCAAAGACGCCCCGGTAATGCAGCCGGCGGCCGGCGAGCAGAGGAAGACCACGGCCCGGCCAATGTCTTCGGGGGTTCCCGGACGACGCAGGGGAACTATGTTGTGGAGCCGTTTATTGAGAACGCCCAATGCTGGAGGCGGTTCGTTGAAGACGCGATCGGTGTCCATGTATCCGGGCATGATGGCGTTGCAGCGGATTCCGTGTTCGCCCAAGTCAACGGCCATGCTTTCGGTCAGGCGCAAGACGCCAGCTTTGGCAGCCCCGTACGCCGTATCGTTCTTCCACGCCCGCCGCCCGTGCACCGAGGAGGTGCTGACGATGGCTCCACCTCCGCCCTGCGCCACCATGGCGCGCGCCGCTTGCTGCGAGCACAGGAAAAAGCCCTTGAGGCCCACGTCGAGATTTTGGTCCCAATTCTCCTCGCTGAGTTCGAGGAAGGGCTCGCCTGTGCCGCCGTAGGGATTGTTGACCAAGATGTCAATGCGGCCAAACCGTTCGAGAAAGGCCGCGAACATAGCCTCGACCTGGTCGCTAGCGGAAATGTCGCCTTGAAAAAACTCGGCCTCGCGGCCCATAGCGCGGATCAGGTCCAAGGTTTTGCCGGCATCGTCGTCCTCGTGCAGGTCGTTGATTCCCACGTCGCAGCCAGCCTCGGCTAAAGCCAAGGCAATGCCGCGGCCAATGCGGCGCTTGCCGCCGGTGACAAAAGCTTTCTTTCCACTTAGCAAATATGGATCGGACATGTTGTACTCCTTGCGTTAAACGATCTCGGGATGTTCGTGAATCGAGGGGGTAGCCATGATGCGCTTTTGGCGTTCGGTTAGCTCGCCGTACTCTTCGAGGTTGTAAAACTCCTTGGCCCACGTCGAGTACCCGGGACTGTATTTGTAGAGCAACGTGCGGCGCTGGTGCTCGGCGCGCCACGGCATGGTACCGTGGATGAGAGCCTCGGTAAAGAACAACGCATCCCCGGCCTTGGCCGTCGGTTGAACCACGTAATGCGCGTCGCGCTCAAAGTGCCTGACGTCTTGGGGCAGGTTGCGGGGGTAATTGGTCTTGTGACTGCCCGGCACACAGGCAAAGCCGCCATCG
The DNA here is from genome assembly GCA_028875335.1 of Gemmatimonadota bacterium. The sequence continues at coordinate 17,314 of JAPPEF010000388.1, read as the reverse complement.
CCCTCATTGGCATCGGCGAGAAAAAAGGTCACCACGCTCAGGCCGTTGCGCATCTGGCCGTCGCGGTAACTGAACCAGTGGTCGGTATCTTGGCTGGGGCCGCCGTGAAGACCGCCACGGGTATCGCCGCGGTCCATGATAATGGCGTAGTCGTGATCAATGCGGACCTTGGGGCCAATGAGTTCGACCAAGTAGGGCAAGATTTTGGGGTGGTCGATCAGGTTTTTGGTAGCCTGACCCCAGCTACTGACCTTGTTCAGATCATTGCGGGGGTGATTGTCCCAGCCGTTGATGTACCGGTCCATCAGCGCGTTGAGATCATCCAGTTCCTGCGGGCTGAGGACGTCTTTGATGACCAGATAGCCCTCTAAGTCGAAGACAAATTTTTCTTCCTCGGTCATGGCGTGCTCCTTTCTATTCCGCGTAGATGTCCTGCATCTGATAGGCGTCGAGCGAGAGCAGTTCGGCGCTCTGGCCCTGCGCGCGCAGCGAGACTCCGACACTGTCAGCGCGGTCGGGATAGACCCGCGCGGCCACGCATTGCTGGCCGTTGGCAAAGACTTCGACGACGCTCTTATCGACGAAAACCCGCAGCTTGAGCGTCTCGCCCGGAGTGAGTATGACCGGGGCGGTCTCCGGAGCGCGGGAGAGCACGTCGGGCGCGACAGAAGAATACGAGGTGTCGAGCGAGATCAGACTCTGGTGGTGGTCGCTGCCAAAGACGCGGTCTCTGAAGCCCCGATTTTTGAAAAAGGCAATGCGCGTGTACTCCTTCTTGCCGGAAGCGCGCAGGACGTTGAGTTCGACCATGGGCGCGTCTTGGGGATCGATTTCAGCGACGATTTCCATGGCGTTACCTCTAATTGAATCAAGGACGAGTTCTTCGTTGGCGGGAAGCGTGGTTTTGCCGACGCGCTGGCGGTCCCGCCTGAGCGACTCAAGGTCGCCGACCGGCTCCATGGCCAAGTCGTCGCCAACCACGGTCAGCCGACGGGGTAGAGTCATAATCTGGTTCCAGTTCTTGGTCGGTTTGCCGGGGTTCATGTTGAAGATGACCAAGACGCCGCCTTGGCCGTCGGGAGTCGCCGAAGGGGCGTGGACGCCCGAGGGCGAGGCCGCGCCAAAGTTGAATTTGGCCCCGTAGGTCACGACGAACTTGTCGCGCTCGGTGTCGTAGTCGCCGAGCAGGTACTGACCACCGCTTCTATGGCTGAAGAAAAGGAGGATGTGGCGGTCGCCGATCGGCCAGAAATAGGGACAGGCCCCGTCGTCGCCGACTAGCGTGTACCCGTCGTCCTCCGCGAAGGGATGGAGGTACTCCCAGTGTTCGAGATCGCTCGACCTGAAGAGGAAGTTGGCGCGCACGGGCTTGCCGGCCGGGCCTTCGGGTTTGGTGCCCGCCGACAGCGAGTAGTACGCGTCGCCCTGCTTCCAGATGCAGGGATCGAAGACTCGGTAGGGCGCGTCGGCGCGAATGGGGATCACGGCCTTGTTGGCGACCTTTTCCCAGTTGAGCAACAGCGGATCCGAAGAAGTGGCGACCATGTTGCCGACCTCAGTGCCGTGATACATGGCAATGACGCGGTCTTCCTCGACTAGCGCAGCACCCGAAAAACAGCAGCGCTCCGGGTTCGGATAAATGCAGTACGGCAGGTCGCGCCAGTGGACGAGATCGTCGCTGATGGCGTGGCCCCAGTGCTGGCGGGTATCCTCCGGTGGATAGGCTTGGTAGAAGAGATGGTAGCGGCCCTGCCAGAAGCACAGTCCATTGGGGTCGTTGAGATTGGCTTCGGGGTTGATGTAGTGGTAGATGGGGCGGTGTGGATCGCCGGCGTACGAGCGGCGCGCTTCGAGCATGCGCAGCATCAGCGGGTTGGTGGCCAGCGCCTTCTCTTGTTCAGCCAAGGTGTCGGGGAAGGTGTAGTAGGGAACCTTTGATGTATAATCGGGCGCGGCAGTCATGGAATCCTCCAGTTCGATGAGTGATCGTTAGGACGGCGAGAAAGTATAGGTCTTGTGCAGGCGTCAATCCAGTCTTGGGCAGAGGACAACGCGCCACTGCCCATGCAGTGCGGATTGACAACCACCGTGCGAATGCGCTCTATTCACTAGGATCGACGTGTTGAGTCAGCTAATTGTTTAGAATCAGTGGCTAATCGCGCCACTGCAAAAAGGAGCAAATCTTTTATGGTCAAACCCGAAGTACTAGACGCTTTTAAGGAATTCGACTCGCCGACGATTTTCAACGCTATCGTATTAAAGTGCGGCCTGCCCAACGAAGAGTACACCGACCACCGGATTCGCTATCTGCTGCCGGAATTGGGTCCGGTCATCGGCTATGCAGTGACCGCGGAAGTAACGACCAACGACCCGGACTCCGTAGCAGTCCCTTGGGACGGGTACTACGAGGCAATCGACGCCACGGAGGGACCCGTGTTCGCGGTAATGAAGGACGTGGACTCGCGTCCCGGACGCGGAGCCAGTTTTGGCGACGGCATGGCACGGCTGCACCAGCGGCTAGGCGCGGTGGGAGCCGTTGTCGATGGAACAGTGCGCGACTTGGAGGGGATCCGCCGGGTCGGGCTGCCGATCTTCGCTTGGGGGACGGTGCCAGGGCACGGCGTATTCAACGCGACGCGAGTCAACGCGCCAATTACCGTAGGGTCGGTGCGGATTCGGCCGGGAGACCTGATCTTTGGCGACGGCGACGGCTGCGTGCGCATTCCGCTGGAACACGCCGAGGAAGTGTTGGAATTGGCCGCAGAAGTGCGAGACAAAGAGGCCAAGATTTTCGCACTGTACGATTCAGACGACTTTTCTCTTGACAAGTGGCGAGAATCGCGCCGGTAGGGGCAACCCTTGTGGTTGCCCTCATCGCCGCCCGCCAGTCGTCGCAACGGGTAGCGCCCAGCAAAGGAGGACACTATGGAGACCACCACCGTAAAAATTGATCCCAAAGAAGAAATCGGCTTTATGACGGTCGATGAGACTGATTTTGCCGCTTTCTCCTTAAGCCAGCAGATCCGCCATCTCGAAATGGAGGGCTACGTGCTCATGCCAGACGTGCTTGACGCCGAGCACATTGCAGCGCTAAAGGCCGAGCTAAAAGACCTGCCGATGGGACAAAAGGACTACAGCGAGGCTCAAACCTTCCACCACGAGCCCCAATGCGCGAGCCGGTTGGTAGCCGAGTTGATCGGCTATCCGCCGATCGCGGAATTCCTCAAAGCGCTCATGGGGCCGGACATCGTCTTCACGCACGGGCTTTTTACCCGCACCCTCTCCGGCTCGCCGGGCATTTCAATGCACACCGACGGCCAGCCATTCGGCTCGTCGATCTTTGGCTTCGAAGGCTCTTCGCCGCGCCTTTTGCGGGTGCTCTACTACCTCGACGACCTGTCGCCCGAGCGCGCGCCCTTCCGGCTCATCCCGCGCTCCCATCTCTCGTTCCACGCCCAAGCCAACCCGTACGTGCGCTATGTCTCGCACCCGCAGGAAATCACGCTCTGTGCCAAGGCCGGTTCGGTAGTAATGATCCCCGCCCTCCTCTTCCACGGCACCCATCCCAACAGGGACTTGGCCCCTCGGGAACTGATCCAGTTCGGCTACCGGCCGGCTTGGGCAGGCCCGGTTCAGCCGATGGACGAGTGGGACTCAGAATGGGTGGAGAACGCGCCAGCCATGGCCAAACCTTTTCTCCAAAGCCGCAACACCACCGGCAAGGAGTGGAAGCAGGTCCACAAACCCCAAGGCATGCAGCGCGACGCACCGGGCATCAATCCAGACCGCTGGGAGAACTAATCGTGAAACTAGCTGAACTCACTTGGCCCGACCTGGAGCAGGTGTCCAGAGACGCGGTAGTCATATATCCCATAGCGGCGTTTGAACAGCACGGACCGCATCTGCCGTTTATAACGGACACCGCCGAGGTCGCCGCCATCGTCGATCGCCTCGACGCGGAAATTCCCGATCAGGTCCTCTGTCTCCCGGCGCAATGGCTGGGCTACTCTCCGCACCACCTGCGGTTTAAGGGCACGATAACAGCCCGATCAGAGACCCACATCAACATGATCGTCGATACCGTCAGCAGCATGGTCCACGCCGACTTCGACAAAATCCTCATCGTCAACGGCCACGGCGGCAATGTTCCCAATATGAACGTCTCCCTTCAGCGGCTAATGGAGAAGTGCCCCGACGCGAGAATCTATGGCACCTCTTGGTTCGCCTACGACGAGCTGGGCGAGATCAGGGAGGCGGGGCCTCATGGTTGGGGTCACGCGGGCGAGATGGAGACCTCGCTGATGATGGCCCTGCATCCCGAGTGGGTCAAAGCAGATCGCCTACAAAAGGACGGCCATCCGCCGCAATCCGAGCGCGCCGGCCAAGTCGCCCGCTACCGCTGGATCCACCAATCGACCGACCAAGGCACCTACGGCGACCCCACCTATGGGTCCGCCGAAAAGGGGGAGCGCTTCATCCGCTCCGCGGTCGAAGTGTTGGTCCGCATTGTCGAGGACATAAGGAAGGGGCACTTGTAGCGCGGACTTTACTCAGAGTTCAGGCGTTGGTGCTGCTTGAGCCTAGATGCTTCGCCACCACTACGTGGCCGCTCAGCATGACAGGCTGGCGGTACTCGTTCCAGTCATGCTGAGCGGAGCGAAGCGGAGTCGAAGCATCCCATACCTAAAATTTGCCCAGCCAGCGCAAAATTGCGACAGTAAGGTTAGCTTTTTTAGAGGAGAACACACCATGGAAATGACAAAAAACCAGCGCAAAATAAACTGGTATCGGTGTCCCTTGCCGCGCGAGACGCTCGCTGCGCTCAATCAGCGCAGCGACTTTTGGGGCCTGCTACAAACGCTGGCGCATTTGGGTCTGCTGGCGGCGACGGGCGCGGGGGCTTGGTACGCGGCCGAGCACTTGGCCCTGCCGTGGTTGCTGCTGATCCTCTTTTTCCACGGCACGTTCTACGCCTTTTTGCTCAACGGCTTCCACGAATTGTGTCACTCCACAGTCTTCAAGAGCAAGTTCCTCAACTACTTCTTCCTGCGCGTGTTCAGCTTTCTCGGCGGGTATAACCACATCCACTTCTGGACCAGTCACGCCGAGCACCACAAGTACACTCTACACCCGCCCGACGATCTCGAAGTGGTCCTGCCGGCCCGATTGCGATTCGTGGATTTTCTCAAGAGTGCCATTGTAAATCCGTGGGGCTTGTACGCCCGCTACAAGGCGACTTGGCGGCGGGCACGCGGGAAATTAGAGGGCGAATGGGAGCTGGCGATCTTCCCCGAGTCGGACCCAGACAAGCGGCGACGGCTCATCCGCTGGGATCGCTTCTTGCTGGTGGGGCACGCCCTAATCGTAGTAGTATCCTTGTACTTCGGCCTGTGGATGGTGCCAGTGCTCGTTACGCTCGCGCCTTTTTACGGCGGCTGGTTGCTGTTTCTGTGCAACAACACCCAGCACATCGGCTTGCAGGACGACGTGCCGGACTTCCGGCTCTGCACCCGCACGGTCATCTTGAATCCGTTCTTCCGCTTCCTCTACTGGCACATGAACTACCACATCGAACACCACATGTACGCCGGCGTGCCGTGCTACCGGCTCGGCAAACTACACGCGGCCATCAAAAGCGATCTGCCGCACTGTCCGCAGGGGCTGTATGCAGCGTGGACGGAAATCGCCGCCATTCTCGAACGGCAAAAGGCCGAGCCAGACTACGAATACGTACCGGAATTGCCCACGCCCGTCGCGGCTTGAGGCGGGCGCGTCGGCCTTCTTGCTGACGCGGTCGGATACTAAAAGACCTCGCCCTCGTACAGTCGGCGCAAAAACTCCTCCAACGGCCACACGTCTAGGCCGTCGTAGTGATAAACTCGCTCGCCGGTATAGACGCCGATCATGCGCTCTACCTCAATGCCCTCTGTCTCGTGCAAGGAGCGCATGGACCGCTCCCAACTCCGGTTCCACTTTTCCGCCAACTTGATTTCCAAACAGACAACGTGCGGCGGCGAGGAAGTCGTGCGCTTGCGCGTTTCAATGACAAAGTCGATTTCTGCGCCAGCGGGAGTGCGGTAAAAGGCGATGGGACGGTGTTTGTTGTACACGTGATTATAGACGCGCAATTCGTGATAGACCAAAGTCTCTAGGGCTGCACCCAGCCACAGGCGATCAGGCGGGTCATAGGTGAGGCCGGCGGCGGCCCGGGCCACCCCAGCATCGAACCAGTAGAATTTAGGACGGGCTTTTTCTCGCACTTTGAGCTGAGGGCGGTAGGCAGGCAAGAAGTGGCCGAGCAAGGTGTCCTGAAGAATGGAGAAGTACCCATCGACGCTGCTGCGCGGGATGGCGGCATCGCGGGCGATGTTTAGGCCGTTGACGACTTGGCCATTGAGCAGACCGGCGACTTCGAGAAAGCGGAGAAAAGGAGGTAGCCGGCGCACCAAGCCCTCTTCGCTGATTTCTTCCTTGATATACGTATGGACATAAGCCTGCAGCAGGTCGGCGGCGTACCGTCGGTCTGCTTGCACGAGGGGCAAAAGGCCCCATTGCAGGGAAAAGTCAGCGTCGAAGTCAGAACCCAATTCCCGCTGGGAAAACGGTCCCATGAAGCGGGTCAGCGCGCGTCCGCCGAGCAGGTTGACGCCGCCCCGTCGCAACGTGCGCGCCGATGAGCCGCAAAGGGCAAAACGCCAGCGCCGCATTTCCAACAGGCGATGCACCTCGTCTAATAGAGCCGGTACTTTCTGGATTTCGTCGAGCACGATCCACGAATCCGCCGCCCTATCGCCGACTAGTGCCTCTAGGTCGTGGGGATTCTGAGATAGCTGCAGATAGAGGACCGCGTCGAGCAAATCGAAGAAGGCGGCATTGGGCAAGACCTGACGCAGCCAAGTGCTTTTGCCCACCCCACGCGGACCAAAGAGAAAAAAGGAGCGCTCGGGCAATTCGAGCAGACGCTGTCTTGAGGAATTTTGCACATTGCAAATTTACGGAACAACCGTAAAAAAACAATGCAAACTTACAGAATAACTGTAAAAAAAACAATATAAACTTATGGGATAAGCGGCGATGGCCCGTTATATCAGTGTATATCCTTGACGTTATTAATGCGTCGCGTTATTATGAATTGCGATGAATCGATTCAGGGACCATAACACTGAACGGATATTTTATGGACAAACGGTCCGTCGCCTGCCTATTGACATCCAACGCCGGGCGCGAATGAGGTTGCAGCGAGTGGTTGCGGCGACTGTACTAGCCGACCTTCGGGTGCCGCCCTCCCATCGCCTTAAATCGCTACGCGGGAACCGGATCGGCCAGTATAGCATTCGCATTAATGACCAGTGGCGCGTGTGCTTTAAATGGACAGACCAAGGCGCTATGGATATCGAAATCACCGACTATCACTGAGGAGAAAATCCAATGACCGCAACAACTGCGATTCATCCAGGAGAACATCTGGCAGAGATCTTGGACGAACTCGGCATCAGCCAGTATCGTCTGGCTAAGACCATCGGAGTGCCCCCGATACGCATCAACGAAATCGTCCACTGCCGTAGATCAATCACAGCGGATACAGCGCTGCGAATCGGACAGGCCCTAGGGATGACCCCTGAGTTCTGGCTGAACCTCCAACGAATGTATGACCTCGACCTCGCCCGTGCCTCGACCGACATCAGCACCATTGAACCGCTCGTCGAGGCATACGCTCACGCTTGAACGAATTTCCTCACCACTGCTGCCCTAGCGGCGTCAGCACCAGTTCATCGACATTGACCCCACGCGGCTGTGCCAGTACAAAACACGCAGCGTCGGCAACTTCATCGCGGCTCAGGCGAAAACGCCGGTCGCTCTCGTGCAACGGCACCGGATCGGGGCTAGCCACCGAGCCTAGAGTAATTAACCCGACGTGAACTCCCTTCTCCGCTACTTCCCAGCGCAAACTCTCGCACAGCCCGCGCACTGCGGACTCAACCGCCGCATAGAGCACCGGCGGCCGCGCGCGGATCAATCCCTGCAAGCCGTTGATATGTAGTATCCGTCCGCCACTTTGCATCAACTCCGGCAGGGCGGCGCGCGTAATCTGCAACGCGCCGTTTACATCCGTATCGACAAAGGCACGCAGGTCCTCGTAGCTGACCTCGGCAAGCGGCTCCTCCACCCAAGTCCCGGCCGCATTGACCAGCGCGTCGAGGCCCCCAAACGCTTCTACTGACTCCCGCACCGCAGCTTCGCAATCCGCAACAATCCCCACATCGCCCGGCACCGCTACCGCGCCGTCCAACTCAGCGGCGATAGCTTGCACCCGCTCCACACGCCGCGCCATCAGCGCAACTCGGTGTCCAGCCTCTGCCAGCCGCCGCGCGATAGTCTCTCCAATGCCAGAACTGGCACCTGTAATAAGTGCATTCACTGCGAGGTACCTCCTGATAATCTGTCAACCATTCAGGTAAATATATATGGTCTCGGTCGCACGGCGAGACTCGACGTGCCGCTTCAAATCGGCCCATCGCTCGAAGCCATACTCGCGGGCAATGACCAGTTGGGCGTTTCTCAAGGAGAACTTGGCCTGAAATATCTCGTCGTCCGTCCGCTCGGACAAATGCGACAAGGTTTGCCTGAGCCGCTGCGCGCTGGCGGGATCAGCGGATCGGTGGCCCTTCAGCAGGCTTTTGGCTTGCTTCTTGAGTTGCTCTAGGTTGGGATTGGGCGGAAGCGCAGCCGGGGACATACACACTCCTTTCGCAGTGCCTGACGCTACTCTTCTATACTCCGGGGAATCGGCAAGTTCGCGAGCAACTGGGTAATTTTCCAATCCCCTGACCTGCGACTCAATCCCCAAAATACATATCGCTTCATACTGTGGATCGCCGAGCCTTTTTCGTGGGAGACAGAGACCGTCTCCTCGGTCAAGGCCAAGGCTGTCAACCCGTTTTCACCTAGATTGGTGTAAATCACGCGCCGATCGATGGTATAGTTCGCATACGTCAATCGCTTTTTCAGCCAAGCCTCAAATTCCTCGGCGTCGCTGAATGCAATGCGCCACTTAGTTCGGTCCATCAGGTGATAGGCGTCGTAGGCGACGAAGTCCTCATCAACGGCCGCCACTATGGCCCCGATGTCTTTGTTTTGCCAAGCCTCGGCTTCTCGCTCCAATATGGCCGCGATGTACGTCGCGCTCGCCGCGGAAGCAGGTGCTATAGCCGTGGTATCTGCGATATTTTGGAAGACGCTGGCGGCGAGCCATTGGTCATCGTCTTTGGTAAAGGTCCACAGGCGATACATGTCGAGGGACTGGCTAGTACCGCTTTGCCTATCGATGACCAAACCAGAGTCCTGAGTAGCGACGATGGCTTTGTCGTTGCGGGCGAGAATAAACAACACCGTGCGGTTGAGATCGTAGCGCCGATGCTCGAAATCAGCGGCTAAGGCTCGAGCTAAGACCGCTCGGTTTTCGCGGAGCACGGTCCACCCTCGTGGATCCGCCGAATGATGCCCTTCATAGACGACGGCATGATCGGCATAGGCTTGGATGGCTACGTCTGCATTTCCCCGACGGTGGCCGGATTTTTCAGTGCTCAAAACCTGGCGGATCAAGACCGTCTCGGGCGTTTCCGCAGCCCAGGCGATACTCCCTAAAAAATTCAGTGCGACGAGGTAGGCGATGAATCGGTTTTTTCTTACTGCCGCTCCGTTCTCTGCGGAGGCGGAGATGAAACGGGTGAGGATAGGGCTTGCAGCAGGATGAATCCGAGAATATCGCTGCATGTGATCTCCCTTCGTTGCGCCTGATGTCCGCGTAGATCAGGCAGAAAAGAGTACACAGCAGGAGATATTCCGAGAGAGGTGGGCTTGGCCCTTTTGGCGGACTAGGGGGCTCCCTTAAAGCACCTATTCCGCAATCAAAAAGAGCAGTACAACCATGTCAAGAATACTTTTCGGTGCGACAGAAACTTAGATAAATCTAGACGTGATTTGCCCCACGGGGGCCTCGCCCCGAGCGTAGCGGTCGAGATTGTCCGCAGCCAGACGCGCTCGCTTGCGCGAGGTGCCGTCGGTCGAACCAGCGGTGTGGGGCATGACAAACACATTGGGCAATTGGAAAACAGGGGCCGTAGCGTCGGGCGGCTCCTGAGCGAACACATCGAGCCCGGCCCCACTCAAGCGACCGTCCACGAGCGCTTGGTAAAGAGCGTCCTCATCGACGAGCGCCCCTCGCGCCACGTTGATCAAGCACGCGGTTTCCTTCATCAGGCCGATGCGCCGCGCGTCAATGGTATGCCGGGTCTCCGGCGTCAGGTGCAGGTGCAGCGACAGGTAGTCGCTCTCGGCCACCACGCGGTCGACATCCTCGGGACCGCCGAGAAATTCGGGCTGGATCTCAGCGAGAATTTCCTCTTCAATGGGACGGATGTCGATGGCCAAGATCCGCAGGCCAAAGGGCTTGGCCCGGCGCGCCAAATCTTGGGCGCTCGCGCCAAAACCGATCAAGCCAAGCGTCAGGCCCTCCAGCTCGACACCTGTAGGCACGTACATCTTGCGAGCGTCGAAGTTCCGCCGCGCCTCTCCGTAGCGATGGGCGTGCATGAGGATGAACATCATCGCACTCTGAGCTAACGCCACGCTGCTGAGCTGCCCGGGACAATGGGCGAGCAGTAGTCCAGTACTGAGAATCCCCTCGACATCGACGTGGTCGAGGCCGGTGGTCTGGACCTGGAGGAATTTGACGCCAGCGTCGGCCGCAGCGGCCAGCAGATCTGGAGTAATATTGCCCCCTAAATCGACGATGGCTTCAATACCCGCCATTTGAGGCGCGGCAGGCTGGGTGCGGTCGAAGATGCGGAGATTGTGGTGGGCACTTATGGCCTCAATCACGTCGGTCGTCCAAGGCGAAGCGATCGCGGCAACAGGATGGGGTAGAAAGAGGACTTCAAGCCGTCGCATACCTAGTACCCCAATTCGGCGCGGACGCGCGCCATCTGTTGGCAGCCAGCCGCAAGAAACGGCTCGTCGCCGCCAGCGAGAATCAGCGAAAAGCCGTCGTCTATAGCGCGTTGGATTGACTGCGGATCGCTAGCTGGGCGATAGACCCCAATACCAGCGGGCTTGCCAGCGCGGCGAGCGGCATCGGCTAGCTGGGCTTGGGCGTCCTGAAAGACGGACCCCTCGTAGTCAAAGGGCACCCCCAGCGAGATCGACAGATCAACCGGGCCGATGACGAACGTATCGACGCCCTCGACGGCGAGGATTTCGTCGATATTGGCGACCGCCTCGGCCGTTTCAATCAGCGCGATGAATATCACCAAGTCGTTTATCTCCGCGAAGTACTCGTCAGTGCGCAACCCGTACTGGGCCGCCCGATGCGGTCCAAAACCGCGAATGCCAACCGGAGGATAGCGGCAGGCGCGCGCGCCTTCTGCGGCTTGGTCAGCGGTGTTGACGAACGGGGCGAGGATGCCCAGTGCGCCCATGTCGAGGTAGAGGCGGATCTGCTCCTCGTCGATGCGCGGCAGGCGGACGATGGGCATGGCTGGGGTATTGCCGATGGCCTGCAATTGCGCCTGGATGCCAGTGGGGGTCTGCGGCGCGTGTTCCGAGTCGATGACGAGAAAGTCAAAGCCCGAGTGGCCGCAGAGTTCGGCAATGGCCGGAGAGCCAAAGCGAAGCTGGGTACCAAAAGCGGGTTTGCCCGCGGCGAATTGGTCTCTGATGCGGTTTTGCATGTAGCCTCCTAATTCCACGGCAGATCGTACGAGGGCTTATTGACGAAACGCTCCATCCCCAAGTCGAGCCGAATCGCCGATCCAGGCTGGAGACAGATGGTGAAGTGGCGGCCCTGTACGGCGACCGTCTTGTCTTCTAGCTGCCCCTCCACGGTCTGCTGATATTGGGTTGCGTGCGAGTGTCCCGCACCGGCTTCTTCAGCCGATATGGGCCGTCGCTGCTGATAGGCAACGCGGGTGAAGCCGTGCTCGCCAAAAGCGCCAGCCTGTACCAAGACCTCGCGCTCTTCTGTCGGGTGCAGGTTGACCAATTGTAGGACGGCCCGCTCGTCTGCCAGCGATTCCACCAAGGCAGCCACGTCTAGCGGCAAGCCCGGCCGGCGGCGTTGCGGGTCGAAGTAGCGCAGGCGAGCCATGAGCAGGCCACCGTTGTACATGAAGAGCGGGGCACCCATCGTCAGTTGCACCAAGCCCTCGACGGTGATGGGGTTGCGCACTTGCAGATACCAGTCGCCGTACGTGGAAGGATCTTGCTGGTCGTCGCGCATGAAGGCCAAGCGCTGATATACTTGCGCGTGGTTGTGCCGCAGGATATCCACCGGGTACTCCAGGTATTCGCCTTCAAGATACGCGGTCCAAGCCGCTTCGTGGCCGCCGCCGTGCTTGGAAGAGTGCGAGCTTACCTGCCGCCAATTGTCGCTGTCGTGGTTGCGCTGCTGTTGGAGCCGCGCCATGTCCTCTTGCTGCATGCTCATGCACCAGAGGTGGGTCGTGGGATGGGCCTGCATGGGACTGTACCCGTCCCAGCCTTTGTCGTGGTAGAAGTGCGGCGCGTATAGCGTCTGTCCCCGCATTTCCCCCTGCTGCATCAGCACGTCGATTTGCGAGCGCGGAAAGTCCATGTAGCGCAAGTCGCCGGAGAGCAACGCCGCGTTTTCCGCGGCCGCAATGCAGGCGTCGCTCAGGTGGTGCCAGCCGTGCGGCCACGTCCAGCCGTAGTACCCGCCGTACCACTTGCCGTCGATGTATTCGCCGATCTGCCCCGACAGGCCGACGTTGTCGGGTAGGATGCCGTTGTTTTGCCGGGTGCGCTCGATCCACGCGTTGGTGTATTCCTCGACCCAAGCTCGGTACTTGTCGTCGCCGCTGCACAGATAGGCGTTGGTCACCATGCTGGTAGCGGCGAGGTTGCAGGCCACATCGCCGCGGCTCATGCGCTCGACGAGGGTTTGGCCCATCTTCTCTTCCATGCCTGGCTTTTGCAAATCCTCGACTGTCTCAATGCCGGGAATGTCGTGAAAGGGCAAGGGCCAAGGTTTCCACTGGGCGTAGCGATAGACCGTGTAGTGCTTTTCGAAGTTGCGGTGTGCTGGTCCCATACTGCCGTTGTGGGCGCAGCGGATGAGCTTTTTCTCCGCGTCGTAATTGGGGGCCTCGGGGTCTTCGTTGAGATAAAAGCCCGCATAGCGCTTGGCGCGCTCGACGTTCTTTTTAGTTGGATCAGCGAGACATAGCAAATAGAAAAACAAGTATCCCTCGCCTTGGTGCATCCAGTCGTACCCTTGCTCGTATTCTTTGACGACCATGGGGTGGCCGTGGCCGGTGTCGTAGCGGGTGAACTGTCGGGTGATGCCCTCCCAAGTGCGGTGGGAATATTCGAGCACGTGCTCGCCGCCACCCATCAAGTAAAAAAGCGGCCAGTTGTGGAAGCTCTCGTACGCATCGTCGAGGCCGTCGATGCTGCTAAAGTCCTCTGTGGGCGGCCACAGCACCGAGCCGTCCGGGCGCACGTAGCGCTCCATGAGCGGATGAACGGAGGCGTCCATCAGGTCGATTAGGCTGCGCTCGAGAACGGCCCATTGGGGTGGTTCGACAAACGGTATGTTCCCTTCGACTCTTATCACTTTAGTCTCCTCATGTATTGCGGACGAGGGCCTCCACCTGTGCGCGAAAGACCTCGATTTGCGCCGCGTACTCGTGGCGCAATTGGATGATGAATTGCCCGAAGAGCCGCGCCGACGCGGGGTGTGCTCGGAGGCCAGCGCGCCCAAGTCGCCGCCGCGCTCCACTTCCTCGCGCAACGCCAGCACCTCCTCCTCGGTGCGAACTAAAATTTCCTGCACGCCGATTGATTCGAGGGGGCGGAAAAGTCATTTGGCACTTCTTCAAACGACTCGATATGGCGTTTTGGGATGATCAGGCAGTGGCCTTTCCGAATGGGCCTAGTGTCTAAGAACGCGACAAGGTCCGAATCCTCCCATACGATCACTGAACTCGCACTTTTGTTAGCTATATCGCAAAACGGACATACAGTCATATGCTTCTTGCTCTCGCAACTTTACACTGCCCGCGGGCTTTTCGATATCTCCATGATTTTCTGTCGGATAGGTTCCGCCATGGTTGATAGGTCCGAATCGGCAACAGCCTGCTTCCCAGTTAGTGAAGGAAAAACGTATTTAATGCGATCCATAACGGACTTACATGGAAATACGTGTACATGCAAATGAAATATTTCTTGTCCCGCACTTTTGCCATTTGCTATCCAGAGTCGGATACCAGAGCAAGGTATAACTTCCTTAGAGGCTTTCGCAATTAGATGAGCAACTTGCATCAAGGGGGCACATAGATCATTGGGCAAACTCCATATATTTTCGTAGTGCTCTCGGGGAATTACGAGGGCATGGCCGCCTACAGAAGATTGCCTAAATCGATCTAAAAAGCAGATTACTCGATCGTCTTCGTAGAGAATTTCTTCCGGCTTTTTCTTGGCGACAATCTGACAAAAGATGCAATTAGGGTCTGAATTCACCGTAAGCGTCCTCTAACTTGAGTTAGGTTCACCGCCGTGTTGAGCATTCATTGGCTGAGGCACACCCGTTGCTGAGTGGCGATTTTCTTTTCATGGGTATAGTGCGCCGATTCGACCAATTCGAGCGTTTCGGGTGCCAGCCGCTCTTTGACCGCCTCTGGAATGGGGCCGGCTTGGCGGTGGTGTGGCCGGTAGCGCAGCGTCAGCACCCGGCGCTGGCGGTCGGCGGCTCGCCAGGGCAGAACCCCGTGGGTTACGCATTCGGGCATGATCACCACATCCCCGGCCGCGGGCGTGATATTGACGACCCCCGGCGGTACCTCCCCTTCGATGCGACCCTGATTAAAAAGCTGCGGCGGCCGGTCGAACTCGCTTTTGTGCGACCCCGGCACCACTAGTAGCCCGCCATCACCGGAAAGCACATCGTCCAGGTAGGGAAACACCGCAAAGTCGTCGCAGTAGATACGGCCTTGGCGCACCTCGTAACGGGCGCTCTCAAAGCCGTAGTCGTCGCGGGCACAGTGCAGTTGCACCGCCTCGGTGTGTCCGTCGGGAGAATCGAGCATCATGGTACCGCTGGCGAGCATGGGTTTGCCGTTGGTCAGCTCCAGCACGATAGGCCAGACGGCAGGCAGGAAGACCAGCTTTTCCAGCGCCCGGTCGAAGGCGAAGCCGTGAGCAAAGCCCTTGAGATTTTCTGATCGCCCGAAATGCGGCGGCAGGTCTTCCGGTGCGCTGTCGATGTAGCGATTGGCGGCATCCGAAGCTGCCTCCAGTTCCTCTGGGGTCAGGACGTTCTGCAGGTGCAGAAAACCGCATAGATCAAAAAGATAGCGTTGTTCTTCGGTCATCATCGTCAGCCTTGCCTTTCGTTAGAATCGCGAAT
The DNA here is from genome assembly GCA_028875335.1 of Gemmatimonadota bacterium. Next base: position 1,890 of record JAPPEF010000388.1, on the reverse strand, counting down.
TGGGGCACCGTTAGAATCAAAGAGTTTGCGTGGACGATCGCAACCAAGCCTGCGAGGTTGGAGAATTCTACATAACTATTTGAAATAACTTGAGATAGAACGATCATTTTGAGATCTGACGCACCTAGCTCCGCCGCGCAAATTTCGCATCGCCTCAACAATACTTATTATGCTAGGCACAGGGAGATCCACTTTCTGGGATCCGAACTACGCATAGAGTGAAACATGAGCACCGCAAACGTTGAAACACTGCAATTGCCTTCGTACTTAGGCGGAGAAGCAATCGATTCGGCGGATACTTTGACCGTCCACTATCCCTACGATGGTTCGATTGCCGGTACGGTTAGCAAGATCAACGGCGATCACCTCGACCTCGTGATCGACCGCACACTGTCCTTTGACGGACAACCGTCGCGCTTCGATCGGTCTCAAGTGCTGACCAGGGCTCGCGAACTTCTGCTTGAGCGGACGGATGAGTTTGCCAATCTGATCCGCATGGAGTCCGGACTATGCATGCGGGAGACCAAGTACGAGGTGGGACGCGCCTGTGACGTTTTTCAATTTGCCGCGGCCGAGGCGTTAAAGGACGACGGCGAAATATTCTCCTGCGATGTGTCGCCTAAAGGTGAGCAGCGGAAAATCTTTACGGTTCGCGAACCAGTGCGGTTGGCCCTTGCCATTACGCCCTTCAATCATCCACTGAATCAAGTTGCGCATAAGGTTGCACCGGCGATCGCGGCGGGTGTGCCCATGCTCGTCAAGCCATCGGAAAAAACTCCGCTGACCGCCATTCGGCTCTGTGAGTTACTCTATGATGCCGGCCTGCCCAATCAGATGCTCAGCGTCTTCGTCGGGGACATCGACACAGTGGTCGAGCCACTAATCGCGGACGAGCGGATTGAATTGGTCACGTTCACTGGCGGAACAGCCACCGGGAAACGCATTGCTCAATTGGCGGGCTACAAGAAATTGTGCTTGGAGTTAGGTGGTAATAGTCCGTTGATCATTCTGGACGATGCAGACCTCGATCTGGCGGCGACGCTGGCGGCAGAAGGATGTTTTCGCAATTCGGGCCAACGTTGTACGGCTGTGAAGCGATTGCTCGTCCATCAGAAGATTAAGAATGTATTTATAGATAAGTTCCTCGAGCGAGCGGCCACGTATCGGGCCGGTGATCCGGCGAACCCGGATACCATCGTGGGTACGGTGATTGATGACGCGGCGGCAAAACTACTTGAGCAACGCGTCCACAAAGCCGTGGACCAGGGCGCGAAAGTGCTGCTGGGTGGAGGACGCCGTGGCGCGCTAATAGAACCAACGGTAATCGACGATGTCTCTCGCGACGCGGAAATGATTCGGGAGGAATCATTCGGTCCGCTGGCCCCCATCATCGAGGTCTCCGACATGGACGACGCCATCGCGGTCGCCAACGATTCTAAGTTCGGACTCTCCTCGGGCGTAATAACTAATCACCTGCCCAGCGCACTGGAATGCGTCCGGCGTATTCGAACGGGGACGGTCAACATCAATCAAGTTCCCGGCTATCGCATTGAATGCTCTCCGTTTGGCGGAGTAAAAGACTCTGGCTTAGGGGTTAAGGAAGGCGTGATCGAGGCCATGAAGTTCATGACCAACGTAAAGACGTTCTCGCTTCCGTGGTAAGGGATAATACAATGAAAAGACTTTTTATTGTCACCATTATAGCGTTGTTAAACTTATCTTCTTGTTCAGAAAATGATGACACGCCACTTGATACACCCACTACAAATACAACAGGTTTATTTACACAAACACTTTCCCATGATGGTATAACAAGAGAGTATGTTATCTATGTGCCTGATTCTTATGATGGAACTTCAGCAGTTCCACTAATGCTCAACTTTCACGGAT
>JAPPEF010000086.1 GCA_028875335.1 Gemmatimonadota bacterium | reverse complement strand
ACATCACCTACATCATCCTCGACAACAAGACCACGGCCATGACCGGGCACCAGCCCACCCCAGGCGTGGACGTCGATGTGTTAGGTAAACCAACCTTCGCCCAAGACATCGAAAAAGCCGTCGCTGGCCTAGCGGGCGACTCGTCGACCTTTATCGCCCGCATGGACCCATCCCAGCGCCAGAACTACGACGCCCTCGTCCGCAAAACCCTGCTCCGCGACGGGGTCAAAATCATCATCGCCGACAAGGAATGCGGCATCACCTACCACCGCCGTGAGCGGGCGCGCCAGAGCGCGATCGCCAAAGCACAGGGCTTCCTGCCGGTCGAAAAGCACATCAACATCAGTGAAGAAGTCTGCGAGTACTGCCTCGAATGCACCCAAGCGACCGGCTGCAGCGGCCTGACGATCACCGCCGACACTGAGTACGGCCCCAAGGTCGCCATCGACGCTTCCTCCTGCGTTGCCGACGGAGCTTGCACCCGAGTCGAAGTCGGCGATGGCGACAAAACCTGTCCTTCTTTTGAGGAGATTACCGTCCATCGCAAAGCCCCTCCCACCGTCTCGACCCCGCCCATTGACGCCAGCCAGTTGCCCGCGCCCGTACAACGCCCGCTAACCGACATCTGGTACACCTATATAGCCGGGGTCGGCGGCATGGGCGTCAACGTGGTGGCCTCAGTGTTAGCGCAAGCCGGAGTGCGACAGGGCTACGAAGTGCGGCTGACTAACAAGAAGGGGCTGGCCATCCGCAACGGCTCGGTTTATTCGCATTTGAGCTACGCACCCAAGGGCACTCCGGTTTCTCCGCTGATTCCCTGCGGCAAGGCCGACTTGCTCCTCGGGCTCGACGTACTCGAAGCGGCGCGGGGCCTCGAACCCGAAGGCCGCTACCGCATCGCCCATCCAGAGCGCACCGCCGCCATCGTCAACACCGCCAAGACCCCCACGATCGACACCCTCATCGGCCAAGAGGACTTCTTGGCGGAAGACCAAGCCGACCTGATTCACCAACACACCCGGCCAGACGCGTACTTTGGCGCGAATCTCTTCCGCATCTGCGAGCACTACTTGGGCAACAAACTTTACGCCAACATCATGATGCTCGGCGTGGCCTTCCAGCGCGGGCTGCTCTCCCTAGACCTAGATACCTTGCTCTGGGCTATTGGACAGGCTGTGCGCCGCGACCTAGAGACCAACCTAAAAGCCTTTAACATGGGCCGATACCTAGCGCTCAATCCGAATCATTTTCCGCTCGAAGACCAACCACTTAGCTACGCCGAGTTGGTCGCCGACAAAACCGCGCTCTTGGCCAAGAAGAAAGGCAAGCGCGTTGCCGAGGCCTACCGCAACCGCATCCGCGACACACCCGTCGCCACAGCGCGGCGGCACTTTGCGCTGCGGGTGTACGACCTAATCCAATACGAAAACCTCGAGTACGCCGACCGCTACATCCATCAAGTGCTCGCCGTGCAGGCCAAGGACGGGCCCGAGTTCGATTTCGCGGCCACTCGCGCGGTCATCTATCAACTCGCCAAGGTCCTCGCCATCAAAGACGAGATCTACGTGGCCTATCTGCTCACCTGCGAGGAGAAATACCGCCGCGACCGCCGCCGCTACAACATCGACCCAAGCCGCGGCGACCGCATCCGCTACCGCCACCTGAACCGGCCGCACCTGCGCCTCTTTGGCCGCGACTTCCGCCCGGATCTCAAGCTAGGCGACATATCGCTGAAGTGGGTCGCTCGCATGAAGTTCCTCCGCCGGCTTTGCTCTTCGTGGTGGCACCGCGAAGAGCGCGATTTCGTCGATTGGTACGAAGGTCTGATCGCCGACTTTTCTCCGCGCTCCGCAGACGAGTACCACACCTGGGTGCAAATCCTGTCCCTGCCCGAGGAGGTACGCGGCTACCGCGGCGTCCGGCAGCCAAAAATGGAGGCAGCCAAAAAGCGGGCCGCTGAGTTGCTAGCCGGGCGCGAGGCCGCTCCAGATCCGGCGCTGTTGCAGATCTCCGTATCCACTGGAAGCTGATCTCCGTGATTCGCTCCTATCGCCCAGCGGACTTGCCCGCGCTCAAGCACATCACGGCCGTTTGCTTCCCCGGCGTATCCATCGACCACAACATTGAGCAGCGCTTCGGACTAATCGGCGGACGCGACTGGCAATTTCGCAAGCTGCGCCACATTGACGACGACGTGGCCGGCGAGCGGACAAGCGGCGTCTTTGTGTGGGAGGAAGACGGCGAAGTAGTTGGCTACATCACCACTCGCATCGACCGCGAGAGCAAAATCGGCGGGATTCCCAACCTCGCCGTTCTGCCGCACTGCCAAGGCAAGGGAGTGGGCCGCCAACTCCTAGAGCACGGCTTAGCGCACCTGCGCACCGCTGGTATGGAGTGCGCCAAGATCGAGACGCTGGCGCAAAACCCCATCGGCGCGCACTTGTATCCCAGCCTCGGCTTTGAGGAAGTCGCCCGCCAGATCCACTATTGCACGCGCCTCTAAATTGGTAACGACATGACGCCGAAAGAAGCCGCCGGCCGCCGCGCCGCCGAGTACATCGAAGCCGGTATGATCGTAGGACTGGGCACGGGTTCAACTGCCGAATGGGCCATCCGCGCCCTCGGGGAGCGCGTCGCGGCCGGACTAACAGTCAAGGCCATTCCCACCTCGGAAGCCTCGGCCGCCTTGGCCCGTTCCCTCGACATTGAACTGACGACGCTCGCCGAGGTGTCCAGCGTCGATTTGACTATCGACGGGGCCGACGAGGTCGATCCCAACCTCGACTTAATCAAGGGCCTCGGCGGCGCGCTCCTGCGCGAGAAAATCGTCGCCTCTATCACCTCACACCAAATCATCGTCGCCGATCCATCTAAGCTAGTCGATCGGCTCGGCACCAAGTCTCCGTTGCCGGTCGAGGTCGTCCCTTGGTCTCATCCCCTCATCGCCCGGCATCTCGAAGAACGGGGACTCACCCCGACCTTGCGCTTGCAGGCACCGGACACCCCGTTTGTCACCGACAACGGCAACTACATCATCGACGCCCGTTTTCCCGAGGGGATCGACGACGCCCGCGCCACCGAGTCCTGGCTCAACACCTTGCCCGGGGTGGTGGAAAACGGGCTTTTCGTCGCAATGACCCATCTCGTGATCGTCGGTCAAGACGACGGCTTCTGTCACCTGATCAACTAAAGCTGAGGTTCCATGCAACATTCTACACAACGCTCGCGCCGCTCTTTTCTGCA
>JAPPEF010000187.1 GCA_028875335.1 Gemmatimonadota bacterium | reverse complement strand
AGCCAATCCGTGCCGCCCGAGCAGCGGTAGTCCGCCACGCGGTATCCAGTCCGCGTATCAAAGCAGTAGGTACGGGTAGGATAGGGCCGGAAGTAACGCGGGTCGTAGTCGTTGCCTTCGTGAAAGCTCACATCGAGCACATTGGCCGAGCAGATTAGGCGCAAGCGGTTGAAGACCGCCCTAAATCCCAAGGGGACGCGCACGCCCGAGCCGCGATGATCCAAGTTGATAAAACCCAAGCCTACCGCAGCATAGTACCCGTCGCGCTGCCGCTTGGGCACCTCTTCGGGCACGACATCTTGGATGCGCACGGCTTCGGCCCCGCTCGCCAACAGCAAGCCGATCCAGATGAGGTGTATGTATGCGCGCTGTATCACCCGTTTGTCCTCTATCTATACTATATGCTGTTCTCTACAGTATATGAATGGGACGACTGATGTTCAACGTCACGGCATCAGTGCGAAGTTTGAAAAAGATCTGATTGCAGATTGTACAATTTGCACATTTGTGCTAAAAATTGTGTCTGGCCACCATAGCTAGGGTGCCGTACTTGAAAGACTCTATACCGATACCTTAAGCGTCGTGCTGTTCGTGCCGCATCATTCCCAATCGCAACTAGTCGGCGTGGCTTTAGAAGAAGGATGAGCTGAGAGAGAAATTCCTCTCCGGTCTCGCGCTCAAGAGAATTATGAGATCGATTGCTGAAAGGATTACCGGGTTCGTGAGGGTGCAATGGAAAGACATTCCACAGGAAGACGGGCACCTCGATCTGTGAAAGAACGCTCCAGATAACAGCAGCCGTCCTCTCAGCAACTACGCCACCTTTCGTTGGCTTCTTAATAGATAGCTCCCACCGTGCGGCGTATTCGTGAATATGCACGTCGTCTGTGAAGGCAATCCCTGTCCGCCTACCGCCGCGATAGCCAAGATCGCGTCCAATCCATATAGAATCGATGTCCTGTTTTGTTGCCACTTCAAGCATAGACTGCAACGTTTGTAAGCGGCGTTCTGGAGCGTCATATAAATCGTGAATAGCACATCGATGTGAGTAAGGATTAAACGTGTTCTCAAAATCCAGTGCTTTCAATGCTTCCACAAACTGCACCGGATTCATACTCTATTCTCTATCAATTGACTTGTAACAGATGGAAATTTTTGAATAGAGTTCTCAGTTCCATTTTAGAATCCTATTATGGCGAATTCAGCAGAGGTCATACTGCCGTAGCCCGATCCTTAGCGCGACGGCGGACCCTCGAACGAATCTCCTCGCCATTCTCGACCAGTTCTCTCGATAATTCGTAAACCTTCTGGGCGTTCATCCAGAACTCTGGAGTCTGGCCGAAGTACTCGCCAAGGGCGATCGCCGTTTCAGCCGTCACGCCGCGTCGCTCGTGAACGATTTCATGGAGCCTCGTGGCGGGCAGGTCAATGTCCCGCGCCAATCCATTGACGGTCAACCCCATCTCCTCGATCTGCTCTAAAAGAAAAGCACCGGGATGAGTGGCAACTCGATTTGTGGGTATATTCATCATATTACCTCTCCGTTCCTTAGTCGTAGTGATTGCTCAACTCAACCTCAAAGGCGTCCCCATCCTTCCATACAAAGCATATCCGCCAGCCGCGCGAAACGCGGATGCTATACTGATCCTGCCGATCCCCCTTGAGCCGTTCGAGCCGATTTCCTGGTGGTACTCGAAGATCGTGAAGGCTAGCCGCAGAGTTGATACGATCCAGCTTACCTTGCGCTCGTTGCAGGAGCTGCATGGGAAAGGATCTGTCGCGCCCACCGTGGAAAACGTTCGCAGTACGCTTATCAGCAAAAGATACGATCATGGCAGAGCAGAATATTACGAATAACGTAATACGTCAAGAGTAAGTCAAGCGCATCCTAGACCAGAAACGACTGTATAGCGAATCTTCTATCACCTGCCCCGTCCCCAATAATCTCCACCAGAGAGCGTAGAGGCTGCGGTTAGTCTTGCTCACTCTACCGCGCCCCGTATTTTACCCTACATGATCCGCAAAGTACAGTCCACAGCCATCGCCTTGCTCTTGGCGACTAATGCCAGTTGCCTAGCACCATCTGACGACGGCGCTGAACCCGCCGCTCTCCAGCCGCAACAGCCCTCTGAGATACCAACGTATTCCTACCGAGTTGTCCACTCCTTCCCTCACGACCCAGACGCCTATACCCAAGGGCTTCTCTACAACAACGGCTTTCTCTACGAAAGCACCGGCCAGTACGGCCAGTCGTCCCTGCGCAAGGTCGAGCTTGAAACAGGGACCGTCGTACAACTCCACCAGCTAGACGACCGCTTTTTCGCCGAAGGACTCGCCCTCTTCGGCAATCGCCTCCTTCAGCTAACTTGGCGGGCCAACAAAGGCTTTGCCTACCGTCTCGATTCTTTTGAGCAGCTAGCGGAATTCGCCTATCCCACCGAGGGCTGGGGGCTGACGTACGACGGCGAACTACTCGTCATGAGCGATGGGAGTTCGACGCTGTACTTCCGCGACCCCTTTACCTTTGCCGAGGTAAGCCGAGTCGCCGTTGCGGCCCAAGGCCGCCCCGTATCCCAACTCAACGAACTCGAATGGATCGCCGACGAGGTCTTTGCCAATATCTGGCAGACCGACACCATCGCCCGCATCGACCCGGCGAGCGGCCAAGTCGCGGGGTGGATCGACCTGACTGGGCTGTTGAGCAACGAAGACCGCCGTGGCTCTAACGCCGAGGTGCTCAATGGCATTGCCTACGACTCCGAGGGCGAGCGGCTCTTCGTCACCGGCAAGTGGTGGCCCAAGCTCTACCAAATCGAACTTATATCCCCTTCACCGAAAGGTACACCATGACCCAAGACCGCGTCCCCGTGTGCATCGCCGTGCTCACGGTCTCCGACACCCGCGACGAAGCAACCGACAAATCCGGCAAGCTGCTGGTCGAACGCCTCGAAGCGGCCGGCCACGTCCTGCACGAAAAGCAAATCCTGCCCGACGACATCTATCAGCTCCGCGCCCAAGTCTCGCAGTGGATCGCCGAGCCCCGCGTCCAAGCCATCGTCACCACCGGCGGCACCGGCCTCACGGGCCGCGACGGCACGCCCGAGGCCGTCAGCGTGCTCTTCGACAAGGAAATCGAGGGTTTTGGCGAGGTCTTTCGCGTGCTCTCCTACGAGGAAATCGGCACTGCGACCTTGCAGTCGCGCTGCGTGGCCGGCGTCGCCAACAGCACCTACATCTTCTGCCTGCCTGGCTCCTCGGGAGCGTGCGCCACCGGCTGGGACAAGCTCATCGGGCCGCAGCTAGATTCCACCAACCAGCCCTGCAACCTCGTCGAT
>JAPPEF010000141.1 GCA_028875335.1 Gemmatimonadota bacterium | reverse complement strand
CACTCGAAAGTTTTCTCGATCAGGTCGCCGAGCGCGAGGGCATAATCAGTGCTGAGGTGCGCTCGGCCGTGGCGTTGAGTGAAGAACAATGCCAGCGTCTGCGGGAGCGCTTAGAACACCGCAGCGGCCGCACCGTGCGCTTGGATGTCCAAGTCGATGCCAGTTTGCGGGGCGGCGCGATCGTCCGCGTCGGCGACACCGTATTCGACGGCAGTGTGAACACCTATCTAGAGCGCCTACAAGCGCGTCTGGCCGGTTAGTCAGCAGGAGGATTTATGGCCACCGAAACGATGGTTCAGCCCGATGAGATTTCCCAAATTCTCAAGCAACAGCTACTGGGCTTTGAAAAAGAAATAGACGTATTCGAGACAGGTACCGTGCTCTACGTTGGCGATGGCACGGCCCGCGTCCACGGCCTGAGCAACGTGCGGGCCACCGAATTGGTGGAATTCCCCCACGGCATTATGGGCATGGCCCTCAACCTCGAAGAAGACAACGTCGGCTGTGTGCTCTTCGGCGAGGACACCCTGATCAACGAAGGCGACCAAGTAAAGCGCACCGACCGCATCGTCGAAGTGCCGGTGGGCGAGGCTCTCTTGGGCCGGGTTGTCAATCCCTTGGGTATGCCCATTGACGGCAAGGGCGACATCCAAGCGGACGAGAGCGTGCCGGTCGAGCGCAAAGCCCCGGGCGTCATCGACCGCCAGCCGGTTAGCGAGGCCCTACAGACGGGCATTAAAATCATCGACTCGACCGTTCCGATCGGCCGCGGTCAGCGCGAGCTGATCATCGGCGACCGCCAGACGGGCAAGACGGCCATTGCCGTTGACACCATCATCAACCAGCGCGACCAAGACGTCAAGTGCATCTACGTGGCCATCGGCCAGAAGGCCTCAACCGTGGCTAAGTTGGTGGCCGAACTGGAGGCCAATGGTGCCATGGAATACACTATCGTGGTCTCGGCCACGGCGTCCGATCCGGCACCTTTGCAGTTTTTGGCACCCTACGCCGGAGCTTCGATGGGCGAGTACTTCCGCGACAATGGTCAGCACGCCCTGATCATCTACGACGATTTGTCCAAACAGGCCTGGGCCTACCGCGAGATGTCGCTGATCTTGCGCCGGCCCCCGGGCCGCGAAGCCTATCCGGGCGACGTGTTCTACTTGCACTCGCGCCTGCTGGAGCGCGCCGCCAAGATGAGCGATGAGAAGGGCGGCGGATCGCTGACGGCCCTGCCGATTATCGAGATTCTCGAAGGCGACGTATCGACTTTTATACCCACCAACGTCATCTCGATTACCGATGGCCAGATCCTGCTCAAGCCCGAGTTGTTCTACTCGGGCAACAGGCCGGCCATGGACGTGGGAGCCTCGGTGTCGCGCGTGGGCAGCGATGCCCAGACTAGGGCGATGAAAGCAGTGGCCAGGACCATCAAAGGCGATATTTCGCGCTATAACGAAGTCAAGGCGTTCGCTCAATTCGGCACTTCGGGCTTGGACCAAGGCACGCGCAATCTGCTCAACCGCGGCGAGAAGCTGATGGAAATCCTCAAGCAGGATCAGTTCTCTCCGCAGTCGCTGGCCGAACTGACGGTTGCGCTGTCGATCATCGACCACGTACTCGATCTGCCTACGGCCGACATAGGCCGCTTTGAGGCCGAGTTGCTGGCCTACATGCGGGATCGCCAGTCCGAGCTTATGAAGGAGATCTACGAGAGTCGCGATTTGAGTGACGAAACTAGGGAAAAGCTCGACGCGGCGATCGAAGAGTTCAAGGGGGGCTTCCGTCCCTCTGCGGGAGCTGACTAAGCGGTGGCTACCCTTCGCGAACTCAGGACGCGCGTCGCCAGCATCACCAATATCCAGCGCGTCACCAACGCCATGCAGATGGTGGCAGCGGCCAAGATGCGCCGCGCTCAGGCGGCGATTTTAGCTGCCCGGCCGTATGCCCAGCGACTGGACCAAGTACTGAAAGCGCTGCACCAGAGCGTCGATACCTACGAGCAACCGCTCTTTGCGGTTCGCCCGGTCCAGCGCGTTGCGCTGGTGGTTATAACCTCCGATCGCGGCCTCTGCGGTGCCTTTAACACCAACATGTGCCGTCGGGTTCAGGACGAGTTGGACGAGTATGTGGACGCCCAACCTGAGTTGATCACCATCGGGAACAAGGGCTGGGATTTTTTCAGCCATCGCGGGTACTCAATCTCCCGCCATCACGCCGATGTGTTCAACCAGCTCGAGTTAGTTCGCGTCGTGGATATAGCTCAGGATCTAACGAGTCGCTTTGTCGCTGGCCAGACCGACCGGGTGTTGCTCTGCTATAGCGAATACTCTTCTGTTACTTCCCAAGTGCCCACCGTCCGCCAGCTCTTGCCCATCGCGCCCGAGGAGGAAGCAGGTGAAAGTGCTAAGTACGACTTCGAGCCATCGCCCGAGGTCCTGTTGGGCACTTTGGTTGAGCGCCAGATCAACTTCCAGGTATGGCGCGCTCTGTTGGAGTCGAATGTGGGCTTTTTCGCCGCCCAGATGATGGCGATGGACAACGCCACTAAGAACGCCAGAGACATGATCGAGGATCTGACCCGCGAAATGAACAAGGAGCGGCAGGCCTCGATAACCCTCGAATTGATGGACATTATCGGCGGTGCCAATGCTGTGGCTCAATAGCGCTGTTTACTACGCGAGGTAAAAATGAAAGAAGGAACAATCAAAGAAATCATCGGCGTCGTCATTGATGTCGATTTCGCCGGGCAGGAACTGCCGCCCATCTACAACTCCTTGGAGGTGGTCGCAGAAGACCGCCCAAGCGACGAGCGTCTAGTCCTCGAAGTACAGCAGCACTTGGGCGAGCACGCGGTGCGCTGTGTAGCGATGGATTCTACCGACGGCCTGCGGCGCGGTGCGCGGGTAGTTGATAGCGGCGGTCCGATCCAAGTTCCAGTGGGCGAGGAAGTGCTCGGCCGGCTCTTCAACGTCATCGGCGAGCCAATCGACGGCAAGGGTGCGCTCAGCAGCGAAGCGCCCCGGATGCCCTTGCACCGTCCAGCCCCGGCCCACGAAGACCAAGTTACCGCAGACGAAATGCTGGAGACCGGCCTGAAGGTCCTCGATTTGATCTGCCCGTTTGCCCGCGGCGGCAAGCTGGGGCTTTTCGGGGGTGCTGGGGTCGGCAAGACGGTCATTCTCACCGAGCTGATCAACAATGTGGCCTCTGGGCACGGCGGTTATTCGGTCTTCGCTGGCGTAGGCGAGCGCACGCGCGAGGGCAATGACTTGCTGGGCGAATTGGAAGAGTCGGGCGTCATCGACAAGACGGCCATGGTCTTTGGGCAGATGAACGA